>PKER01000017.1 GCA_002919115.1 bacterium | reverse complement strand
GGCGGCGGCCGCCCCGCCCCCCCCCCCCCCCCCCCCCCCCCCCCCCCCCCCCCGCCGATGCCGCTAGGGGCGCGCTCCGGCGCGCCCCTAGTCTTCGTCGGCGTCCTGGCGGCGCCGGCGGTCGGCCTGCGCGATCGCGTGCGCCGACAGCGGCGCGGTGATCAGCACGAAGAGCGCGACGAGCAGCGCGCTCGTGATCGACTCGGCCTTGCCCGTCCCGACCACGGCGAGCAGCACGAGCAGCAGCCCCGGCCCGGTGACGAGCCCCGCGGCGTGGAGCTGGTTGCCGATCCCGTCGAAGCGCGCGAGGCCGATGAGCCCCACGGTGGCGAGCCCCAGCCCGAGCGCGAGCAGCGCGACCGAGACGACGTCGAGCAGCGTCTCCAGCACCTAGAACGGCCTCCCGCGGATCACGTGCCGGCAGGCGACGAGCGTCGCCACGAACGAGAGCAGCGCGAGCCCGAGCGCCGCGTCGATGTAGTAGGAGACGTCGCGCAGGTACGAGAGCGTCGTGAGCAGGACGATCACGATCGCGACCAGCACGTCGAGCACGAGCACGCGCTCGAGCGGGTCGTCGGAGCGCAGGATCAGAAGGCCCCCGGCGACGAGCAGGACGGTCGCCCAGCCGAACGCGATGGCGGCGACGATCTCCGGCACTACGGCACCACCCTCGCCTGCAGCTCGCGGTCGCCGGCGTGCCGGGCGCGCACCGCGTCGGGGTCGCTCGCGTCGGTGAGGTGCACGACCAGCACGTCGCGCTCCTCGTCGACGTCCACGACCACCTCGTCGGGCGCCTCGCCGGTGAGCACCGCCCAGAACGCGACGTTGTGGCGCGAGCGCCCGGCGCGCGGGATCTCCACGAAGCCCGAGCGGCTCGCGTCGCCGAGGCAGAAGCGCACCGTCCGCCACGTCCCGCGCACCATCTCGACGGCCGTGCGCCCGGCGATGCGCAGCATCGCGACGGGGTCGCCCCCCGTGACCGCCGCCTGCCGCCCGACCTCCCGGCCGCGCGCGGTGCGCGGGCGCAGGAGGTAGGAGGTGCCGATCCCCAGTGCGAGCGCGAGCGCGATGTCGGCCGCATCGACGCTCGTCAGCACGAGCAGGTAGATCGCGGCGAGGAACACGCCGCGCTCGATCACCTGGATCACGGCAGCCCCTCCGGCAGGGCGCCCGCCGCCTTGTGGGCCGGGGCGAGCAGCGCCTCCGGCCAGATCCCCGTCGCCAGCACCACGAGCGCGAGGAATAGCACGAGCGCCTGCTGCGCGCGGCCCGCGATCGGCCCCGGCCGCTCCTCCCGCCAGAAGTCGATCTGGTAGAGCTGGAAGGCGTACAGCACCGACAGCGCGCTGCCCACCACGAACAGCGCGAGCAGCGCGGGCTCGCCGGCGGCGGAGCGGAAGATCTCGAGCTTGCCCACGAACCCGGCCGCGGGCGGCAGGCCGACCACGCTGAACGCGCCCACGGCGAACGCGGCTCCCACCACCAGGCCGCGCATCCGCGCCACCAGGAACAAGAGCACCTTGTTGAGCGCGTTCACCGCGCTGTAGAGCACGGCGGCGGCGAAGCCCACCGGCCCGCCGATCCCGATGGCGACCAGCACGTAGCCGATCTGGCCGATCGCCGAGTAGGCGAGCATCTCGGTCGGCGTGCGCCGCGAGATCGCGCACAGGCCGCCGTAGATGATCGAGAGCGAGCCGATCACGATCAGCGCCGTGCTCGCCAGCTCGAGCTCGCGCTCGAGCAGCTCGCCGCCGAAGCGCAGCAGCCCGTAGACGCCGATGTTGGCGACGGCCCCGCTCAGGATCGCGGCCACCGCCGGGCGCGACGCCGTGTAGACGGTCGGCAGCCAGAAGTGGAACGGGAAGAGGCCGAGCTTCACGCTGAACGCGACGAAGAAGCCGACCGCGATCAGGATCGCCGTGCTCGGGTCGACCGTCGCCATGCGCTCGGCGATCAGCGCCATGTCGAGCGTGCCGGTGACGTGGTAGACGCCCGCCACCGACAGGAGGAACAGGAAGGTGCCGAGCAGGTTGACGAGCATGAAGACGAGCGCGCCGCCCAGCTCGCGCCGCTCCCCGCCGTAGGTCGCGAGCACGTAGGACGCGGTCATCGCCAGCTCGAAGAAGACGTAGAAGTTGAAGAGGTCGCCGGTGAGGAAGACGCCGGTGAGCCCAGCGGCGAGCAGCACGACCAGGCCGGGGAACGTCCGCTCCCGCACGCCCTCGAGCAGCTCGTGGACCGTCGCCGCGAGGATCGCGAACGAGCTGAGGACCGCGAACACCACGCCGAGCGCGTCCGCGCGCAGCCGGATCCCGATCCCGGGCGCCCACTCGCCGGTCACGAAGGTGACTGGCTCGCCGCCGATCGTCTGGATCCCGAGCGCGACGAGCAGCCCGAGGTTGGCGAGGACCGCGCCGGCCGCGAGCCAGCCGATCAGCGGCCGGCGCCCGTCGAGCAGCACGAGCGCGGCGCCGGCGACCCAGGGGACGAGCAGGGCGAGGCTGAGCAGGGTCACGCGTGCAGCTCCTCCTCTTCCTCCTCCTCGTCGTGCTCGTAGCCGCGGCGGCGCTCGAGCTCGGCCTCCATCGCGACCTCCTCGGCCGCGACCTCGTCGAGGCCCGAGCTGCGGAACGCGCGCACCACGCGCAGCACCAGCACCAAAAGCAGCGCCAGCACCGCGAGCCCGATGACGATCGCGGTGAGCGCCATCGCCTGCGCGAGCGAGTCGCTCACGGGCAGCTCGCTCAGCGGGTAGATCGGCGCGCTGCCCCGCGTGAGCCCGCTCGCCATCACCGTGAGCGTCGCCGACTGGGAGATCACGGCGACCCCGAGCACGACGCGCACGAGGTCGCGGTGCATGAGCAGGTACGCGCCCGCCCCGAACAGGGTGCCCGCCGCGAGCGCGAAGATCAGGTTCACGATTCGCCTCCCTCGACGAGCCGCGCGAGGGCGTGCATGACGGCGACGAGCGCGCTGGTCACGAGCGCGAACAGCCCGAGGTCGAACGAGACCGCCGTCATCAGCTCGAGCGTCCCGAGGTGGACGACCTCCTCGCCGGGGCCCGGGGCGTGCGTGAACGGCGGGTCGCCGAGCAGGACTCCGAAGAACCCGCTGGCGAGCGCGACGAGGATGCCGGCGACGGCGACCGGGCCCGTGTGGCGGAGGATCGGCAGGCCCGCCTCGGCGCGGTCGACGCCGAGCGCGATGTAGCGCAGGGCGATCGCGACGGCGAGGATCACCCCGGCGCTGAACCCGTCGCCCACGTCCTGGTAGCCCTTGACGATGATCGCGAGCGCGACCATGAGCGCCGGGGCGATCAGGCGCGGGGCGATGACCTCGATGACGACGCTCACCAGAGCCTCCCGCGCCGAAGCAGGGTCGCGACGCCGAGCAGCGCCACGGCCAGCACCGTGATCTCGACCATCGTGTCGAGTCCGCGGAAGTCGGCGAGCGTGACCGTGACGATGTCTCCACCGTGGGCCGCCGGCGCCGCCTCTGCCTGCCGGGCGGCGTCGCCCTCGGCGACCGGCTGCCGCGAGAGGGCGGCCCAGATCACGACGAACGCGGCGAGCCCGGCGAACCCGCCCGCGATCGCGTTGCGCCCC
>PKER01000081.1 GCA_002919115.1 bacterium | reverse complement strand
GTCGACCTGGACCTCGTCGCCCTCGGAGACGAGGATCTCGATGACCGGTACGTCGCTGAAGTCCCCGATGTCGGGGACCAGTACTTCGCGCTGCGCCATCAGACCGTCACCGGGTCGGGAGCGTCGGGATCGATGTCGTATTTCGCGATCGCCTCCTTGACGGCGGCGACGTCGACCTCGCCCTCCTTCGCGAGCGCGTGCAGGGCGGCGACGACCACGTGGTGGCGGTCGACCTCGAAGAAGCGCCGCAAATGCCGGCGGTAGTCGCTGCGCCCGTACCCGTCGGTGCCCAGCACCTCGAAGCGGCCCGGCACCCACGCGCGGATGCCGTCCGGCATCGCCTTCATGTAGTCGCTGGCCGCGACGACGGGCGCCGTCGAGCCGCCGAGGCACTTCTCAACCCAGGGGGTCCTGCGCTCGGCGTCGGGATGCAGCCGCGCCTCGCGCTCGATCGCGAGGCCCTCGCGGCGCAGCTCCGTGTAACTGGTCACGCTCCATACCTCCGCGGGGATGTCGAAATCCTGGGCGAGCAGATCGGCCGCGGCCTCGACCTCGCGCAGGATCGTGCCCGAGCCGAGCAGCCGCACCTTCGCGCCGTCGGCCTCGCGGACGCGGTGCATGCCCTTCAGGATCCCCTCTTCAGCGCCCTCCGGCATCGGCGGATGGCGGTAGTTCTCGTTCATGACGGTCAGGTAGTAGAAGACGTCCTCCTGCTCGCCGACCATCCGGCGCAGGCCCTCGCGGATGATCACCGCGAGCTCGTACGCGTAGGCCGGGTCGTACGAGACGCAGTTCGGGATCGTCTGCGAGAGGACGTGGCTGTGGCCGTCCTCGTGCTGGAGGCCCTCGCCGTTCAGGGTCGTGCGGCCCGAGGTGCCGCCGATCAGAAAGCCGCGCGCGCGGCTGTCGCCCGCGGCCCAGGCCAGGTCCCCGATCCGCTGGAACCCGAACATCGAGTAGAAGATGAAGAAGGGGATCATCTGGACGTTGTGGTTCGAGTACGAGGTCGCCGCGGCGATCCACGACGACATCGCGCCGGCCTCGGTGATCCCCTCCTGGAGGACCTGGCCCTTGCGGTCCTCCCGGTAGAACATGAGCTGGTTGGCGTCCTCGGGCTCGTACAGCTGGCCCACGTGCGAGTAGATGCCGAGCTGCCGGAACATGCCCTCCATCCCGAACGTGCGGGTCTCGTCGGGGATGATCGGCACGATGCGCGGCCCGAGCTCCTTGTCGCGCAGCAGCGCGGCGAGGATCCGCACGAACGCCATCGTCGTCGAGACCTCGCGCTCGCCGGTGCCCTCGAGCTGGTTCTGGAAGGTCTCGAGCGGCGGGACCGGCAGGGTCTCGTCGGCGCGCTGGCGGCGCTGCGGGAGGTAGCCGCCCAGCCGCTTGCGGCGGCCCTTGAGGTACTGGATCTCGGGCGAGTCCTCGGGCGGGCGGTAGTAGGCGACCTCCCGGACCTGCTCGTCGGTGAGCGGCAGGTCGAACCGGTCGCGGAAGGCGAAGAGCGCCTTCTCGTTCATCTTCTTCTGCTGGTGCGTGATGTTCTGGCCCTCGCCGGCCTCGCCCATTCCGTAGCCCTTGATGGTCTTGGCGAGGATCACGGTCGGCCGCTCGGTCGCCGCCTGCGCCTTGGCGTACGCCGCGTACACCTTGCGCGCGTCGTGACCGCCGCGGTTGAGCGCCCAGATCTCCTCGTCGGACATGTGCGCGACGCGCTCCTTGAGCTCCGGGTAGGCGCCGAAGAACTTCTCGCGCACGTACGCGCCGTCGCGGGCCTTGAAGGTCTGGTACTGGCCGTCGACGCACTCCTCCATGCGGCGGACGAGCAGGCCGTCGTGGTCGGCCTCGAGGAGCGGGTCCCAGCGGTCGCCCCAGATCACCTTGATCACGTTCCAGCCCGCGCCGCGGAAGATCGTCTCGAGCTCCTGGATGATCTTGCCGTTGCCGTAGACCGGGCCGTCGAGGCGCTGCAGGTTGCAGTTGACGACGAAGACCAGGTTGCCGAGCTGCTCGCGCCCGGCGATGTCGATCGCGCCCAGCGCCTCGGGCTCGCTGGTCTCGCCGTCACCGAGGAAGCACCAGACCTTGCGCCCCGTGGTGTCGAGGATCTCGCGGTCGGTGAGGTAGCGCATGAAGCGCGCCTGGTAGATGGCCATGATCGGCCCCAGGCCCATCGAGACCGTGGGGAACTGCCAGAAGTCCGGCATCAGCCACGGGTGCGGGTAGGAGCTGAGCCCGTTCCGCGAGACCTCCTGGCGGAAGCCGTCGAGCTGCTCCTCGGTGAGCCGGCCCTCGAGGAAGGCGCGCGCGTAGATGCCCGGCGACGAGTGGCCCTGGATGTAGATCAGGTCGCCGCCGTGGTCCTCGGAGGGCGCGCGCCAGAAGTGGTTGAAGCCGATCTCGTAAAGCAGCGCCGCCGACTGGTAGCTCGCGATGTGGCCGCCAAGCTCAGACGACTCCTTGTTCGCGCGCAGGACCATCGCGATCGCGTTCCAGCGGATCAGCGACCGCACCCGCCGCTCGAGCGCGGGGTCGCCCGGCAGCGGCGGTTCGTCCTCCTTGGGGATCGTGTTGATGTAGGGCGTCGGGCCGACGTAGTCGACGGCAGCGCCGCGGACGCGGGCCCGCGCGATCAGGTGCTCCATCAGCTCGTGCGCCCGCTGCGGGCCGTCGTGTTCGACGACCGCGTCGAGCGCCTCGAGCCACTCCTCTGTCTCTACCGCATCGATGTCCACTGTGTTCGTCACCATAACGATCGGCGTCCTGCACCTTCAGGCCGGATCGAGGGTGCGGACACCCGATCGGGGGGTGGGGTGCCCAGGAGGGTCAGGCCGCGGCCAGCTCCGCGGCCGCCCGGGCCGCCTCCTCGAGGCGGTCGTCGCCCCAGAAGACGCTCCCGCCCACGACGACGGTGGGCACTCCCGTGACGCCCAGGTCGCCCGCGCGGTCGGTCGCCTCGCGCAGCGCCCGTTTGATCGAGTCGCGCTCGACGGCCGCCCGCAGGGCCCGCGGGTGCAGCTCGGCCGAGGCGGCGGCGATGTAGACGTTGTCGGGCTCGCTCAGGTCGCGCCCGGCCGCGAAGGCCTGCCGGAACGCGGCCAGCGGGAGCGAGACGCCGCGGCCGATCTGGGTCGCGAAGGTCGCGACCCGCATCGCGAACAGCGTGTTGCCGGGGAACGGGTCGGGCCACCGGATCGGCGGCAGGCCGTACTCGGCGGCGCGGCGCTCGACCTCGCGCATGCCCTCCTCGCGCCCCGGCCCGTGCGCCCAGGACTCGCGCCCGAAGCGCTTGAACAGCCCGCCCAGCAGGATGGGCTGCCAGCGCGGCGGCGGCGCGCCCGCGGCCTCGAACACGCGGTGGATGCGCTCGGCGGCCAGGTACGCGTACGGCGAGCCGAGGTCGTAGTAGAAGACGGCTTCGCGGGACTCCACGAGGGGATCTTGACAAGCCCTTTGCGGCCGGCGCGCGAGCGTGTAGCCTCTCCGCGCGCATGACTCGGCGGGTAGAGGCGAGGATCGGGAGGGCGGCGGTCGCCTGCGCCCTGCTCGCGCTCGGCGCGGGAGCGCTGAGCGCCCCTGAGCGTCCCGCGGCCGCGATCCCGCCCGAGCGCCC
>PKER01000251.1 GCA_002919115.1 bacterium | reverse complement strand
GCGGGGGGGCGGGGTCGTCGGCGGCGCGCACGTCCGGCTTGATGCCCTTCCCGGCGAGCGAGACGCCGGCAGCGGTGAAGTACTCGCCGACCGTGAGGTCGAGCGCGCCGCCCGCCGGGAGGTGGATCACCTCCTGGAAGGTGCCCTTGCCGTACGTGCGGGTGCCGACGACCGGCCCGAGGTCGTGCGCCTGGATCGCGGAGGCGAGGATCTCTGCCGCCGACGCCGTGTCGCGGTTCGTGAGCACCACCATCGGCTGCGGCTCGAGCGCGTCGCCGACGGCGTCGTAGGTCTTGCGCCCCCGGGAGCGGGCCTCGGTCGAGACGATCTCGCCCTCCTCCACGAACAGGCTCGCCGACAGCACCGCCTCGTTGAGCAGGCCGCCGCCGTTCCCGCGCAGGTCGAGGATCAGGCCCCGCGCCCCGCGGTTGCGCAGCCGCTCGATCTCGTCGCGCAGCTCGCCGTGCGAGCCCTGGCTGAAGGTGGCGTAGCGGACGTAGGCGATCGGCACGCCGCCCCGGCGCAGCATGCGGCCCGCGGCCGCCGGGATGCGCACCCGGGCGCGCTCGAGCGTGACCTCGCGCGGCTCACCGCCGTCGGCGGGGATGATGCGCAGGGTGACCTCGGTGCCGGGCGGGCCCTTGATCTTCGCCGTGGAGATGTCCGAGGACTCGCCCGCGATCGACTCGCCGTCGACGGCGGTGATCACGTCGCCCTCGCGCAGCTTCGCGCGCGCGGCCGGGGTGTCCGGGAAGACGCTCGCGACGCGCAGGCCGCGGGGCACCTCGCTGACCGTGAGGCCCACGCCGGAGAAGCTCCCCGAGGTGGAGGTCTCGAACTCCTCGAGCGCCTCGGGGTCGAAGTAGTGGGAGAAGCGGTCCTTGTACTCGCGCCGCAGCTCGCGGACCATGCCGCGCACCGACGAGCGCTCGAGCTCCTCGGGCGGGACCTGCTCGAAGTAGTTGGCCTCGATCACCGCCCGCGCCTGCTCGGACAGCGAGAGGTCCTCGAAGTCGTCGCCGCGCAGCTCGCGGACCAGCGCGGACAGGGCCAGCGCGAGGATCGCGCCGGCGAGCACCCCCAGGATGAAGCCGAAGCGCCGCCCGCCGCCGATCACACCCGCAAGAAGCGGCGCAGGGTTATCCCGCTTCCGAGGGCGGAGACGATGGTCGCCGACGCGACCAGCGTGATCACCAGGGGAGTGAAGCCCATCGTCGAGAAGTTGTCGACGAGCGCGAAGCTCTCAGACAGCGGGTCTACGACCGTCACCTTTCCGAGCCAAAGTATGGCGACAGCGATCGCAGCCCCGGTCAGACCGACGATCACCCCCTCGATGATGAAGGGCCAGCGGATGAACCAGTTCGTGGCGCCCACGAGGCGCATGACCTCCACCTCGCGGCGGCGCGCGTAGATCGAGAGCCGGATCGTGTTGCCGACCAGAAGCAGGGAGGCGACCAGGAGCAGGACCGCGAGGATGCCGAGCACGACGGTGACCGCGCCCGTGACGCGGGTGATCTTCGTCGCGTCCTGGCGGGCGTCGCGCACCTCCTCGATCGCCGGGCTGATCGGCTGCGGCTTGCCGTCGGAGCCGACCGGGGCGATCGCGTTGGAGACCGCGCGCAGGTTCTCGGGGTCGTCGATGTCGATGGCGAACGAAGCGGGCAGCGGGTTGGAGTTGAGCTCCTTGAGCGACTCCCGCAGGTCGCCCTCGAGGCGGCCGGCGAGGATCTTGGCGGCCTTGTCCTTCGAGATGAACTCGACGGCCTCGACGTGCTCGATCGCAAGCAGCTTGCGCTCCAGCGCCTCGATCTCGGCCTTGCTCGCGTCGTCGTAGAGGTAGACGTTGAGGCCGATCTGCTCGCGGACGTCGGCGGTCTTGTCCTCGCTCGCCTTGAGCACCGGGATCAGGACGCCGAGGAGCAGCGTGGTGACGACGATCGTCACGATCGCCGCGATGCTCGGCGCGGCGCTGCGGCGCAGCGCGCGGAAGGCCTCCGATACGAAGAAGAGCAGTCGCGTCATCGCTTACTCGGGCTGGTCGCCGGGCACGCCCAGCTCGTGGCGGACCCGCGCCGCGAACTCGCGGGTGGACTCGTCGTGGTAGCCGCCGGCGCGCTCGTCGCGGATCAGGCGCCCGTCCTCCAGGGCGATCACGCGGCGGCGCATCTTGTCGACCATCTCGCGGTCGTGCGTGACGACGAGCACGGTCGTGCCCGTGCGGTTGATGCGGTAGAGAAGCTGCATGATCCCGATCGACGTCTCGGGATCGAGGTTCCCGGTCGGCTCGTCCGCGAGGAGCAGCGGCGGGTGGTTGACGAACGCGCGCGCGATCGAGACGCGCTGCTGCTCGCCGCCGGAGAGCTGGTCGGGGTAGTTGTGGATCTTCGACTGCAGGCCGACGAGGCGGATGATCTCCGGCGTCTTGCGGCGGATCTCCGCGCGCGAGGCGCCGATCACCTGCAGCGCGTAGGCGACGTTGTCGTAGACCGTGCGGTTCGGAAGCAGCTTGAAGTCCTGGAAGATCGTCCCGATGCGGCGGCGCAGCAGCGGGACCTTCGAGGCGGGGAGCTCGTTGATGTCCCGGCCCGCGATGAGCACCTTGCCGCTCGCCGGCTGGATCTCGCGGATCAGCATCTTGATCAGCGTGGACTTGCCGCAGCCGGTGGGGCCGACCACGAAGGCGAACTCGCCACGCTCGATCTCGAGCGAGACGCGCTCCAGCGCGACGTGGCCGCCCGGGTAGACCACCGTGGCGTCGCGCAGCGCGACGATCGGCGGCTTGGGCTGAGGAGTCGTCCGCCGCTCGCGGGCGAGCTTGGCGGCCCGGCCGCGGGTGCGCGCCGGCGTGGTCTTGCGTGAGCGAGTGAGCGCCATCGGGTGGGGTTTTTCTCCGGTGCCCGCCGAGTTCCTGCGCGGTCCTTTCCCTGCAAGCCATCGACCGCTGCGGACGGGCGAAGAGTAGCGAAAAGTATTAGCGAGTCCTAAAGGTTTCGTGAGTAACCGGCAACGGAGGTGGGCGGCGACGATGGAGGGCGCGCGGGCCGAAACCGCGCACTCGCGACCGCGCGCCTCGCCGCAGTCGCGGTTGCGGCTCCCCGGGAGCCTCGGTCGCGATCTCGTGGGAGGTCGGTTCGCGAGTTCGCGGTTGAGGCTCCCGGGGAGCCTTGACTGCGATCTCGCGAGGCGGGATCGGGTCAGGCGGAGGCGGGCACGGGGTTGAGGCGGCGCAGCTCGACGGTCTCGCCGCGCACCCGCGCCTCGAAGGCGGGCTGCGGGGCGGTCGCCGGGCCGCGGCGCAGGGCGCCGTCGCGTAGCGAGAAGCGCGAGCCGTGGCAGGCGCACTCGATCTCGTCGCCCTCGAGCTTGCCCACCGAGAGCGAGCAGCCCCGGTGCGAGCAGCGGTCGTGGACCGCGAAGATCTCCTCACCGCGGCGCACGACGAGCACCGGCGTCTCGTCGACGATCACGCGCTCGGGCACGCCGTCGGCGAGCTGCGCGGCGCTGATCGCCGGCTGCCAGTCGTCGGAGCCGGCGTCGTAGATGGTCTGGTCGACGCCCACGCCGCGCGCGTACGAGAGGTGGCCTCCGAGGTAGGCGCCCGCGCCCATCGCGGCCGCCCTGGAC
>PKER01000293.1 GCA_002919115.1 bacterium | reverse complement strand
GTGGCGATGGTGGGCGACGGGGTGAACGACGCCCCCGCGCTGGCGCGCGCCGACGTCGGTATCGCGATCGGCGCGGGCACCGACGTCGCCATCCAGTCGGCGGGCGTGGTCCTCGCCTCAAGCGACCCGCGCGGGGTGGTGGGCGTCATGCGCCTCTCGGAAGCCGGCTACCGCAAGATGCTGCAGAACCTGGGCTGGGCGGCCGGCTACAACGCGCTCGCGATCCCGCTAGCGGCCGGGGTGCTGGTGCCCGTGGGCTTCGTCCTGCCGCCCGCGGTCGGCGCGATCCTGATGAGCGCGTCGACGGTCGTGGTCGCGCTGAACGCGCAGCTCTTGCGGCGACTCCGGCTGCTGCCGGAGTAGCCGCGGGCGCAGGTCAGTCTCGGCCGTTCACGGGCGGGGACCCGCCACCGGGGCCGGGCGCCGGGCCGGCGACCCTGGGCTCGAAGGCGAGCTCGGACTCGATGCCGGTCAGGCGCAGCACCCGCGCGACCGCGCCCTGGGCGCCGGTGACCCGCAGGACGAGCCCGTCGTCCTCGGCGCGGCGCTTGGCCTGCAGGAGCAGGCGCATGCCGGTCGAGTCGATGAAGCGCAGCCCCTCGAGGTCGACGAGAACGTTCGAGCGCGCCCTGCGCTCGGCGTCGAGCAGGGCGGTCTCGACCGCGTCGGCCGAGGCGAGGTCTAGCTCCCCCGCGAGCCGGATCACGTAGAGGTCGGGATCCGCGAATACCTGGATGGCGAGCTCTGGCGCTCCGCCGTGTCGTGGCCGCATTGGGTTTTCACCTTTCGATTGAACTTCGCCGAATCGAAAGGCGCCCCATGCCAAGAGCCCAACGGTACGACCTAGCTGCGGTCCGGTTCGCCTATGGAGCGACGATGTGAGAGGGAACCGCATGACCCAACGTACCACCTGGGGGCCGGAAAAGCGAATCGGCCGCGCCCGGCGGGTGCCCTGAGGGTCCGCGGCGACTACGCCCGGGGCGCCCGGGCGAGGGCGTCGGCCGCGCCGGGATCGACCTCGTCCAGCTCCGCGTCGAGGCCGGTGAGCTCGAGCATGCGCCGGACCGACGCGTTGGCGCGCGTGACGCTCAGCTTGCGACCCGCGGCCCGCGCCCGCCAGTTGGCGGTGAGCAGCAGGCGAAGCCCCGCGGAGTCGATGAAGGTGAGCTCGCGCAGGTCGATGAGCAGGTGCCGGCCCCGCTGCTCGCACTCTGCGATGAGCGTCTCCATCCGTGCCTGGGCGGCGAAGTCGAGCTCGCCGAACAGGCGCAGCACCTGTGCCTGCGGGCCCTCGACGACTTCGGCGACTAGCTGCGGAGTGACCTGTTCTGCGTGCATGGACGCCCTTTCGTTCTGTCGCGTCGCCGAACAGCGAGCGGCCCGTGCGGCCGCTCGGTCTAAACGACTTTCCGCCCGTGCGACCGCGACGTGGGGATGCCTGATCGCCTCGGGGTCACCGTAGCACCGCGCGCACGGCGTGTCAGGTCATTCGAATGCCCGGCGGCCCCGGGGCCGCGTCGCCCGTCCCTCAGGGGCTGACGATGATCTTCCCCTTGGCGCGGCGCCCGTCGATCTCGCGGAGCGCGTCGTGGATCCGCTCCAGCGGGTACGTGGAGCCGACCACCGGGCGGATCGCGCCGGTGTCCACGAGCTCGGCGAGGCGCGCGCCGGCCTTGCGGGGTCCGTCCGGCTCGCCGGCGTACACCATCAGCGAGCAGCCGCGCACGTCCACGTTGCGCAGCAGCAGGCGGTTGACCCTGATCTCCGGGATCTCGCCGGAGGTGAAGCCGACCACCAGCACGCGCCCCTCCGGGCGCAGCGCGCGCAGGTTCTCCTTGAAGCGCTCGGTGTTGCCCACGGGGTCGACGATCGCGTCGACCGGCCCCGGGAGCTGCGCGCGGAAGTCCTCGCCGACCGTGACCTCGTCGGCGCCGGCCTCGCGCGCGACGGCCGCCTTCTCGTCCGTGGAGACCGCGGCGATCACGCGGGCGCCGAGCGCCTTGGCCACCTGGATGGAGGCGGTGCCGACGCCGCCCGCCGCCCCGTGGACGAGCACGGTCTCGCCGGCCCGCAGGCCGCCGCGGCGCTCGAGCGTGGCGAGCGCGGTCAGGTAGTTGAGGGGCAGCGCGGCGCCCTCCTCGTAGCTGAGCCCGTCGGGGAGGGGGAAGGTCCACTCCGGCACCGCCGCGAGGAGCTCCGCGTGCGCGCCGTAGCTCAGGGTCATGACGCGCTGGCCCTCGTGGAAGGGGCCGTCCTCCGGCGCGCGCACCACGTCGCCCGCGGCCTCCCAGCCCAGCGTGAAGGGGAGCTCCTGGCGGACCTGGTAGAGCCCGCGCGTCATCAGCACGTCGGGGAAGGAGACGCCGGCCGCCCGGACGGCGATGACGAGCTCTCCCTCCGGCTCGGGGACGTCCTCCAGGCGTACGGCCTCGGGCCCGTCCTCGCTGATCACACGTGCTGCGCGCAAGGGGTCCTCCTCGTCATCGGCGTCGGTTGGGAAATCAGCCCGGCAAGGTACCCGCTCGTGCTGTAGACCTCGAACCCCACCCCTTCGACGCGAAAGGAACCGCGATGGACATCCAGGAGGTAGTCAGCAAGGCGCAGGACGCGATCACGGTGCGCCGCGTCTACGGCGAGCCGATCGAGCTCGACGGCGTCGTGATCATCCCGGCCGCCGAGGTGAGCGGCGGGGGAGGGGGCGGAGGCGGCGGCGACCAGTCCGGGTCGAGCGGCAGCGGCGGGGGCTACGGCGTGCGCGCCCGGCCGGTCGGCGCGTACGTCGTGCAGAACGGAAACGTGCGCTGGGAGCCCGCGGTCGACGTGCCGGGGCTGGTGCTGCGCGC
Source organism: bacterium (assembly GCA_002919115.1). Classification (GTDB taxonomy): domain Bacteria; phylum Actinomycetota; class Thermoleophilia; order Solirubrobacterales; family 70-9; genus RSA11. Next base: position 831 of record PKER01000293.1, on the reverse strand, counting down.
GGGGCTGGTCGCGGCGGGCGTGGCGCTGCTCGCGCGCGTCCTGGCGAGGTGAGCGGTCCGGTGGCCCGGCGCGGCTTCTCGATCTTCCACGCCGACGAGGTGCGGGACGTCTACGCGGGGACCGACGTCCCGGGCGAGTTCAGGCCGCTCAGCGAAGCGCTCGAGGCCGAGCAGCTGGCGATCACGCTGATCCGCATCCCGCCGCACTCGGACTTCGAGCAGGGCACCGGGCATCACCACGAGCGCATCGAGGAGCTCTACCTCGTCAGCCGGGGGACGCTCACGATGCGCTTCGACGACGAGATCCGCACGGTGCCGGAGGGATCGGTGGTGCGCGTCGCCCCCGGGACCACGCGCTCGCACCGAAACGAGGGCGATGAGCCGGTGGAGCTCTGGGCGATCTCCGTGGCGAACGACCGCACGGACGCGACCCTGGTCAAGGACTTCTGGGAGGCATCGCCGCTCGCGCGCCAGCACGCCGACCCCGGCTGAGCCGGCGGGCCCGGCGCCCTTTCCTACGGGCGCAGCACCAGCTTGCGGTGCGGGCTGGTGCGCTGGCGCTCCCAGGCGGTGGCGATCTCGCTCAGCGGGACCTCCTCGACGTCGACGCGCAGCTCGCCCTGCGCCGCGTGCTCGCACATGCGCCGGAACGACTGGGCCCGGACCTCCTGGGGGACGGTGTAGTCGGAGTAGAAGTGGATCGCGGCGAGCTTCACGCGCAGTCCCCGCGAGGCGACCTCGGCGGCTGGGGAGGCGGCGTTCCCCACCTGGACGAGGCGTCCCCGGTAGGCGAGCGCGGGGAGGGCCGCCTCGGCGGGCTCGCCCCCGACC
>PKER01000222.1 GCA_002919115.1 bacterium | reverse complement strand
AAAACCTCGGTGCCTTTCGCCCATGACGGGATCCTGAGGTAAAGGGGGAAACGGCACGGCTGCTCGGGCTCGAGAGTCAATTCGACCCGGCCGTCGCTGGGATAGCTGGTCTTTTGGCGGATTTGGACGGAAACGGCGCTGGAGTTTTCCCCCTGCCCGCCGGCTCGAGGCGCTGGGTCAACCTCCAAAAGCACCTCCGAATCGCAGAAGAGGTTGACGGCGAGGCCTTGGCCGCTCCTTCCGTACAAAAAAGTCGGCATGCGGGCGACGACGCGCGCCTGCGCGGCCGCGGCGCGCGTCCAGCGGCCGCCCTTCAGGGGGACGACCCGCGTCTCGGCCCAGCGCTTCAACGTCGATGCGGGCACGCCCGCGATGCGCGCCGCCTCGCTCAGGGAGATCTCGCTCTCCGGCACGCGGGTGATCCTCGCACGTCCCCCGACGGCTCCGCCCCAGGGATTCCCATGCCCAGACGTGGGACGACGGGGTCGGCGCCCCGTCGTCCGCGGGCTCTACGGCCCGCTAGGTCGGCCTACGGCGCATTTTCGTGGCGCCTCGCGCGCCGCCGTCCGGCGTCCCAGTCGCCACAGAAAGCCGGGGGCAGCGCACTGCGGCCTGCTGCCACTTCGGTTGAGGCCAGGCTACGCCTCGCGGGGCGGCAAGTCAAACCCGCCGCGGCCGGCGCGGGAGGCGCTCAGACGAACGGGGCGCCGCGCGCGACCAGGTTCGCGTAGAGCCGCTCCTGGATCGTCTCGCGGACGCGCTCGGAGATGTCGAAGACCAGCCCGCGGTCGTGGGCGGCCTCGGGCCCGTGCTCGCTGAGGTCGATCGGCTCGCAGAACTCGATCCGCCACTTCGAGGGCAGGGGGATCAAGCCGAGCGCGCCGAGCCAGGGGAACGTCGGCGTGACCGGGACGAAGGGCGCCCCCGTGAGGCGCGCGGCGACGTCCAGCTCGCCGACCTTCGGGTAGATCTCCTCCGACCCCACGACGGCGACCGGCACGATCGGCGCGCCGGTCCGCAGCGCGACCTCCACGAAGCCGCCGCGGCCGAAGCGCTGCAGCCGGTAGCGCTCGGAAAACGGTTTCCTGGTGCCCTTGACGCCCTCGGGGAAGACCATGACGAGCTCGTCCTCGGCGAGCAGCGCGAGCGCGTTCTGCGGGGCGGCCGGCACGCCGCCGACCCGCCGCATGAAGGTCGAGACGAACGGCAGGGAGAAGGCCCAGTCGAGCACCATGAAGCGCGGCCAGCGCGGCAGCGGGTGCTCCTTCATCAGGGCCATGGTCATCATCGACGCGTCGAACGGGAAGATCGAGCCGGCGTGGTTGGCCACGAGCAGCGCGCGCCCGTGGGCCGGGACGTTGCGGACGCCGACCGCGTCCACGCGCCACCAGACCTCGTAGAGGAACTCGAACAGCGGGAAGGCCGCCTCGGCGAAGTCCTCGTCGAAGCCCCACTTGTCCTCGCGGTACTCGCCGCGCCAGCGGCGGGCGAGCGCCTCGACGGCGTTGCGCAGGCGGGCGGGGAGCCTTGGGATCGCGCCGCGCGCCGCGGCGACCGGGTCGAGCCCGGCCTCGATCCCGGCGCGCACCTCGCGCAAAAAATCGGCGAGCGCGGCCGCGGTGGGCGCACCGCCCTGGGGCCCGCTCACCGGACCACCCCCGCGAGCCGGCGGAACAGCCCGCCGAGGTCGGGCGAGACGCGCCTCGAGTCCGCTTTCTCGAAGAAGTCGGCGACCGCGGCCTCGGCGTCGAAGCGCGGCCGGTAGCCGACCTCCTCGACAAGGCGCCGGTTCGAGATCCCGCGCCCGTAGCGCAACAGCCGCACGGCGTCGGCCACGAGCGGGCCGGCGCCGAGCTCCACCCCGAGGCGGCCCAGCGCGGGCTCGAACAGGGGGTGCGGCACGGGCAGGCTGAGCCGCCCGGCGCTGCGCAGGATCCTGCTCAGCGAGAGCGCGCCCGAGGGCGCGACGTTGACGGGGCCGCGGACGTCCGCGCGGAGGGCGGCGAGCAGGGCCCCGGTGGCGTCCTCGGCGTGCAGGAGCTGCAGGCGCGGGTCGAAGCCGAGCTGGGTGGGGACGACCGGGAGGCGTAGGTATCTAGTGAGGGGGGCGTCGAGGTCCGGGCCGATCTCCGGCTGGAAGCGCAGCATCGTGCACCTGACCTGCGGGCGGCGGCGCGCGAAGTCCTCGAAGTAGCCCTCGAGCTCGGCGACGTCGCGCTGGAAGCGCGTGCGCAGCGGGGCCCGGCCGGCGAGCTCCTCGGTGTGGAAGAGCGGCGCGGCGGGCTCGCAGCCGTAGATCGCCGCCGAACCGCGGACGACGATGCGCTCGAGCGGCGGCGTGCGCTCGCAGGCGGCGAGCAGCTGGAGCGTGCCGATCACGTTGATCTCGTGGAGCGCGCGGGCAGGCTTGCCGGGCGCCGGGTACCAGAGGATCCCGCAGTGGACCACCGTGTCGGGCTCGGTCGCCGGGAGCAGCCGGGCGAGCACCGGGTTGCGGATGTCCGCGTGCAGGAACTCGGTGCGCTCCAGGTCGGCGGCCGGCTCGCGGTCGTCGATGCCCGCGACGTACTCGACCTGCGGGTCGCGCTCCAGGCGGCGCGCCAGCTCGGCCCCCCAGTGCGTCGCGACGCCGACGATCACGACCCTGCGCGCCACTTCGCCCTCTTTCCGGGCTTATCTAACCCTCAGGTGGAGAGTTAGATGATGGCCCGTTTTCCCCTTGTTCATCGGGTTTCCCGGCCCGTTCCTGGCGGATCGCCTCCTCCAGCGACGCGAGGCGCCGCTCGAGGGCCTCGAGGCGCCGGGCGACCTCCGCACCGGCGTCCTGGCCGAGCTTCGAGAGCTCCGAGCGCGCGTCCTGGCCGCGCCGGCTGATCCCCTCCCCCGCCTCCTGGGCGCGCCGGGCGAGCTCGGCGCTCGCCTCACGGCCCCGCCGCGCGAGCTCATCGACGAGCCCGGCCGCGCGCTCACGGGTCTGCGCGGCGGCGGGAGCGGTCGCGGCGAGCGTGCGCTCGATCGCCTTGCGCAGCGCGTCGGTGACGGAGCGGTCCTGGTCCTCGGGAGGAGGTTCCATCGGGTTCAGCTTATTCCCCGAGGCGGGTTGGGGGAGCGGGGCACGGGCGGCCGGTTCGGCGCCGACCGCGCGGTTCTGTCGGTTGATCCGACACAACTGCGCGCTCGCTGCGGCGCCCCGCGCGACCGCGCAGTTCGTTCCTTGATCCAACGAAACCGCGAGTTCGCGAACTGCGGCCGCCCGCCCAGTACAGTCGCCCACCCGTGGCCAGGTACCTCAAGCCCACAGCCCCCATCGCGCCAGCCGCCGTTCTGACCGGCGACCCGAAGCGCGCCATGGAGCTCGCCACCGATCTCTTCGAGCGGCCGCTCATGAGCAACCTCCAGCGGGGCCTGTGGGGATATTGGGGCGAGCTCGACGGGGGTCTGGGGCTCACCGTCCAGTCGACCGGCATCGGCGGGCCGAGCGCGGTGGCGGTCCTGCACGAGCTCGCCGGGCACGGGGTACGGCACGCGATCCGCGTCGGCGCCTGTCTAAGCCTCGACCAGAGCTTTAGCCTGGGCGAGATCGTGGTCGTCGAGGAGGCGCTGGCCACCGACGGGGCCTCCCGGGCGCTCGACGCGCCCCCGGCGGTCGCGCCCGACAGGGCCCTCACGGCGGCGCTGGCGGCGC
>PKER01000116.1 GCA_002919115.1 bacterium | reverse complement strand
CAGTCTCCCGACCGGCGCGCTTTGCGTCCTCGGACCCCCGTGGTGCGGGGGCCGCGCGTTACTTGATGAACAGGACCTCGGAGTACTTGGGCAGCGGCCAGAGGTCGTCCGCGACCACCTTCTCGAGCCTGTCCGCGGCCTCGCGCACCTTCGCCATCGCGGCGAGCTGGTTGTCGCGCGCGTACTTGGCGAGTTCCAGACCCTCGACGCCGGCCGGGTAGACGTTGGCCGCCTCGAGCTCCCCGATCGCCTCGATGAGCTGATCGATCAGCGTCCGGGCCTCGCCGGCCGCCTTGGTCACGCCGGCCTGCTCGCAGAGCGCCAGGTGGCGCATCGCCGCCGGGAGGATCATCGTGCGGGCAATCGACTCGGTGGTCTCCGCCTCGATGTTCGCCCGGATCGTGTACTGCTCGGTCCAGACCTCGAACCGCGAGTGCAGCTCGCGCTCGGAGAGGACGTTGTACTTGCCGAACGTCTCGATGGTCTGCTCGGAGATCACCTCGGGCAGCGCGTCCGGGGTGGTGCGCAGGTTCTTGAGCCCGCGCCGCTCGGCTTCGGCGTGCCACTCGGACGAGTAGTTGTCGCCCATGAAGCAGATCTGCTTGTTGGCGGCGTAGGACTCCTTGACCACCTCGGCGACCGCCGTGGCGACGTCCGCGCCGGCCCCGAGCTTCTCCTCGAGCCTGTCGGCGAGCTCGTCGATCGCCTCGGCCACGATCGTGTTCAGCACGGTGTTCGGGAAGGCGAGCGACATGCTCGACCCGAGCGCGCGGAACTCGAACTTGTTGCCGGTGAAGGCGAACGGCGAGGTGCGGTTGCGGTCACCGCCGTGCCGCGGCAGGGGCGGCAGGACCTCGGCGCCCAGCTCGAGGAACGAGCCCGGCGTGTGCGGGTCGCCCTCGCCCGACTCGATCGCCTCGAACACGCGCTCGAGCTCGTGGCCGAGGAAGATCGAGATGATCGCGGGCGGCGCCTCGTTCGCGCCCAGGCGGTGGTCCTGGCCGATGTTCGCGACCGACGCGCGCAGCAGCCCCTGGTGCTTGTTCACGCCCTGGATCACGGCCGCGCAGAAGAACAGGAAGCTCGTGTTCTCCGCCGGCGTGTCGCCCGGGTCGAGCAGGTTCACGCCGGTGTCGGTGCCCATCGACCAGTTGTTGTGCTTGCCCGAGCCGTTGACGCCCGCGAACGGCTTCTCATGCAGCAGGCAGACCAGGTCGTACTTGCGCGCAACGTTCTGCAGGACCTGCATGAGGATCTGGTTGTGGTCCGACGCGACGTTCGAGTTCTCGAACACCGGCGCGATCTCGTACTGCGCCGGGGCGACCTCGTTGTGGCGCGTCTTGACCGGGATCCCGAGCTTCGCCATCTCCAGCTCCGCCTCGAGCATGCAGGCGAGCACGCGCTCGGGGATCGAGCCGAAGTAGTGGTCGTCGAGCTCGTGGCCCTTGGGCGGCTTGGCGCCGAACAGCGTGCGGCCGGCTGTCACCAGGTCGGGGCGCTCGTAGTAGTAGTGCTTGTCGATCAGGAAGTACTCCTGCTCGGGGCCGACCGTGGTGAAGACCCGCTGCGCCTCGTTGTCGCCGAGCAGCCGCAGCGCCCTGATCGCCGAGCGCGACAGCGCGTCCATGGAGCGCAGGAGCGGGATCTTGGCGTCGAGCGCCTCGCCCGTCCACGACGCGAACGCGGTCGGGATGACCAGCAGCGCGCCGTTCGGGTTCTCCATGATGAACGCCGGGCTGGTCGGGTCCCAGGCGGTGTAGCCGCGCGCCTCGAACGTGGCGCGGATGCCGCCGGTCGGGAACGAGGAGGCGTCGGGCTCGCCCTGGATCAGCTCGGAGCCCTTGAACTTGGCGATCGCCTTGCCCTCGCCGGTCGGGGCGAAGAACGAGTCGTGCTTCTCCGCCGTGAGCCCGGTCAGCGGCTGGAACATGTGCGTGAAGTGCGTGGCGCCCTTCTCAAGCGCCCACTCCTTCATCGCCTCCGCGACCTCGTCCGCGAGCGAGGGATCGAGCGGCTCGCCCTTGGCGAGGACGTTCTGGAGCTTCGCGTAGGTCTCCGCCGACAGCCGCTCCTTCTGGACGGCGGGGGAGAAGACGTTCTCGCCGAACGGGTAGTCCCCGCTTGCGAGGTCGAGCTTGCCCAGGGTCTCGCCGTTGGGGCTCCACTGGGCGGCTGTGACGTTCTGCTGACGGATTCGCGGCATGTTCGGTTATGGCCTCCTCGCGCGCGGGCGCCCCTCGACGGGGGCGCGCCGCTGCTGTGTCGATCGCTACCTGAAGGGTGCGGCAAGCCTATGTCCGGCCGGATAAGGGGCGATTGTCCGCGTGTCCAAAGTTCGAGCGCCGCGGTTCTCCGCGATGTCGAGGGCCCCGGCCGGCGCCCGATCCGGAGCCTCGCCCGACGCCCGTCGGCCCGGCGCGCAATCATTGGGGGGTGAGCGCCGAGGCAGGGCCACTCAGGGACGCGCACGGCCGCGCCCTCACCGACCTGCGGGTCTCGGTCACCGACCGCTGCAACTTCCGCTGCCGCTACTGCATGCCGGCGGAGGGGATGCGCTGGCTGGAGCGCTCCGACCTGCTCACGTTCGAGGAGATCACCCGCCTCGTGCGGATCTTCGCGGAGCTCGGCGTCACCCACGTGCGCCTCACGGGCGGCGAGCCGCTTGCGCGCCGGGACTTCCCCGAGCTGGTGCGGATGCTGCGCGGGATCGAGGGGATCGAGGACCTCGCGCTGACGACGAACGGCTACCTGCTCAAGCGCTACGCCGACGCGCTCGTGGAGGCCGGGATCGACCGGGTCAACGTCTCGGTGGACTCGCTCGCGCGCGACCGCTTCCACGAGATCACCCGGCGCGACGCGCTCCCGCAGGTCCTCGAGGGGCTCGCGGCGATCGCCCGGCACGAGCGCGTGCGCCCGATCAAGGTGAACGCGGTCGCGATGCGCGACTTCACCGAGGACGAGGTCTGGCGGTTCTGCGAGCTCGCGCGCTCGAGCGACTACCAGGTGCGCTTCATCGAGTTCATGCCGCTCGACGGCGACCGCTCGTGGTCGCCGGAAGCGGTGCTCACCGGGGCCGAGCTGCGCGCGCTCATCGAGACCCGCCACCCGCTCGTCGAGCTGCCCCGCGAGCCGCACGCGACGGCCCGCGTCTTCCGCTTCGCCGACGGGCCGGGGGAGATCGGCTTCATCAACCCCGTCTCCGAGCCGTTCTGCGCCGACTGCAACCGGCTGCGGCTGACCGCCGAGGGGCGCCTGCGCACCTGCCTGTTCTCGCTGCGCGAGACCGACCTGCGCGAGCCGCTGCGCGCCGGCGCAAGCGACGAGGAGCTCGCCGAGCTGATCCGCGCAGCGGCGTGGCGCAAGGAGCTCAAGCACCGGGTGAACGAGCCCGGCTTCGTGCCGCCGCCGCGCACGATGAGTGCCATCGGCGGCTAGGAGGTGGCGCCGTGACGCGCGACGAGTGGCTCTCTGCCTTCGCCGAGCGCCTCGGCGTCGAGCCGCCTTCGCCCGAGGAGATCGAGGGGCTGCTCGAGCTCGCGGCGACGGCCGCGCACGCCTCGCCGACTTCGGCATCGCTCGTGCGAACGTGCCGCGCCAGGAGACGCGCACCGGAGTCGTGCTGGGGAAGTGGGGCTACATGGCGCCCGAGCAGGCCCGCTGCGGCCCGCTCGACGCGCGCACCGACGTGTACGCCATGGGCG
>PKER01000115.1 GCA_002919115.1 bacterium | reverse complement strand
AGCCCCCCGCCGAGCTCGCCGACCTCGTGGAGCGCTGGCGCCGGGGCCCGCTGGGCCCACCGCCGCGCCCGCCGCGCGTGGTCCGCGGCGTGGCGCCGGTGTTCACGATCAAGCCCTTCTCCGAGGAGGTCGTGGACGGCGAGATGACGCGCCCGGAGCGGGTGGTGGGCGAGCCCGTCGTCGCCCGCCTGCGGATCCGGCGCGACCAGCCCGGGGCGCTCGTGCTGCTCGCCGACGGGCGCTACGCCGTGGTGGGGCCGATCGTCATGGTCGGCGCGCGCGACGACCTCGCGAACTACGCGCGGCGGCGAGCCCGGGCCGCGGACAGCGACGAGCGCGCCTGGCTGCAGACCGTCGTCGGCGCCCTGGCGGCCGACACGTTCAGCTAGCAGGCAGCGCCGCTGGCGCCATCGCTAGGCTTTCGGGCGTGCCCTTCTTCATCTGTCCAAGTTGTGGCAACAGGGAGCTGAGCAACTCGCGGACCGCGGGGTTCTCGAACCGTCCCAAGGGCTGCTCGAAGTGCGGCTTCGGCTTCCTGTTCGAGTTGCTCGATGACTACTACCCGGCGCCCGACGCGGCCTTCTTCACGTGCGACAAGGAGGGCCGCGTGCTGGACGTGGGGCGTGGCGGCTTCGAGCTCACAGGGCTCAAGGACGAGGACGTGATCGGTCGCCCGATCAAGGAGGTCCTCGGGCTCGAGTGGAAGGACCAGGGCGACGGAGGCGAGGAAGCCGACATCGACGGCGACGGCGTCACCGACCCCATCGAGACCACCCTGGAGTGGGGGGTGAGGTCGCTCGGCAAGCGGGTGACCGTCAACGCCGAGGGCGATCTGCCGGCCGAGGCGGTCGCGGATGTCTTTCCCGCCTATGACGACGATGGCGGACTCCTCTTGGTTCTCACGCCGCAGTAGGGTGCGCCGCATGCTCCTTTTGACGCCGCTCGCCGGGGAAGCGAGCTAGACCAAGATGGGCAGCCGCCGTTTCAGCACGATCGTGCTCGCGCTCGTCCTCCTGCTCCTGGCGGGCTCGGCGTGGGCGATCAAGAACAAGCCGACCGTGCTCGGCCTCGACCTGCAGGGCGGGACCGAGCTGATCTACGAGGCGATCCCGACTCCGAAGAACCCGGAGATCGACAACGACGACATGGAGCGGGCGATCGAGATCGTCCGCAACCGCGTCGACGCATTCGGCGTCGCCGAACCCGAGATCGCCCAGGTCGGCGCGACGCAGATCTCGATCGCGCTCCCGAACGTCGACAACGCAGACGACGCGATCGCGCAGGTCGGCCACACCGCTCAGCTCTACTTCTACGACTTCGAGGGCGGCCCCGAGGACGACGTGTCCAACGTCATCCCGCGCGACGAGGACGTGCAGAACCCCGGCTCGCGGCCCTACATGCGCCTCTGGGACGCGGTGCAGGACGCGTCCAAGCGCGAGCCCGAGTGCTACCAGAACCTCTGCACGACGAACGGGCCTACCTACTACCTCTTCAACAAGCAGACCCTTGAGCTGATGGCGGGCCCGACCGAGCGCCGGGAGGACCTGTTCCTCGAGTGGGACGGCGAGCAGCCCGAGAACTCGGTCGTCAAGGAGGTCCCGCAGGGCACGGTCGTGGTCCGGGCCGAGCCGGGCACCGACAACCCCGAGACCGAGGAGGTCGACGAGTCCGACTCGGCGCGCGGCTGGTTCGTGCTGCGCGACCGCCCGGAGCTCTCCGGCGACGAGATCCGCAACCCGGAGCAGAACTACGACCAGTTCAACCAGCCGGTCGTCACCTTCGAGTTCACGGACGAGGGGCGCGAGGCGTTCAAGCGAGTCACCGAGCGCATCGCGATGCGCGGCGCGTCCGACGCCCCGCCCGGGCTGTGCGCGACCGCTCCCGACCAGGCGCCCGGGTACTCGGGCACCTTCGCCGTGGTGCTCGACGGCGAGATCCAGTCGCGCCCGATCATCGACTTCTGCGAGAACCCGCGCGGCATCGACGGGCGCACCGGCGCGCAGATCTCCGGCCTCGACTCGCTGAAGGAGGCCCAGGACCTCGCCACGGTGCTGCGGATCGGCGCCCTGCCGGTGAAGCTCCAGCTGATCTCCGAGTCGCAGGTCTCGGCGACGCTCGGCCAGCAGGCGCTCGACGAGGGCCTCGTCGCCGGCCTCGTCGGCCTCGCGCTGGTCCTGATCTTCCTCGTCGTCTACTACCGCTTCCTGGGCGTGGTCGCGGGCCTCGGCCTGCTCGTCTACGCGCTCTACTTCCTGGCGCTGATCAAGGTCATCCCGATCACGATGACCCTGCCGGGCATCGCCGGCACGATCCTCACGATCGGCGTCGCCGCCGACTCGAACATCGTCATCTTCGAGCGCATCAAGGAGGAGGTGCGCAAGGGCCGGTCGCTGATCTCGGCGATCGCGGTCGGCTACCGGCGCGGCATCGCGACCATCCTCGACGCGAACGTGATCATCCTGATCACGTCGTTCATCCTCTTCGTGCTCGCCACCGCGGGCGTGAAGGGCTTCGCGTTCACGCTCGGCGTCGGCACGGTCGTCGCGCTGTTCACCGCGGTCCTCTTCACGCAGGCCATCCTGGCCGTCCTGGGCCGCTCCAAGTTCCTGCGCTCGCCGCGCTTCCTCGGCGCCAGCGAGGAGCAGAAGATCCGCTGGAACATCGACTTCACCGGCGCCAGCAAGTGGTTCTTCTCGATCTCCGGCGTGATCCTGCTGGTCGGTGCGATCGCGTTCGCGACCAAGCAGTTCAACCTCGGCATCGACTTCGAGTCGGGGTCGCGCATCACCGCGGGCCTCGCGGAGGAGGCGACGGTCGAGGAGGTGCGCGACGCGCTCATGGACGCCGGCATCCCGGGGATCGACTCAGCGAAGATCCAGATCGTCGAGGGCGAGGGCCTGGGTGAGACCGGCGTCCAGATCCAGGCGCCGCTCGACCCCGACCAGGCCGCTGAGGTGCGCCCGGCGCTCGAGGAGGCCTTCGGGCTCGCCGGCGCCGAGGGCGGCGAGGAGGCCTACGAGTCGACCACGGTCGGCCCGACCTTCGGCGCGCAGATCGCCAAGAGCGCGGGCTGGGCGATCGGGTTCGCGCTGCTCGTGATCTGCATCTACGTGGCGATCCGGTTCGAGGCGAAGTACGCCGTGCCCGTGCTGATCGCCCTCATCCACGACATCCTGCTGACGATGGGCGTGTACGCGCTCGTGGACCGGGAGGTGACGAGCGCGACCGTCGCCGCGCTGCTCACCATCCTCGGCCTGTCGATGTACGACACGATCATCGTCTTCGACCGGATCCGGGAGAACGTGCCGCGCATGCCGCGCGCCGCCTTCTCGCAGATCGTCAACCGCTCGATGAGCGAGATCCTCACCCGGACGATCATCACCGGCCTCTCGACGGTGTTCGTGCTGGCGGCCCTGCTCGTCTTCGGCGGCGAGACGCTGCGCGACTTCGCGTTTGCGATGTTGATCGGCACGGCCTCGGGCTTCTACTCGTCGATCTTCATCGCGACGCCGGTGCTCACGCACTGGAAGGAGCGCGAGCACGCCTACCGCGTGCGCCGCGCCCAGATCGAGGAGGCCATGGGCTACGTCCCCGTGTTCCCCGAGGACAACGTCGTCGCCAAGCTGGAGGATGAGGAGGGCGCCTCCGCCGGTGGCCGCGGCCCGGTCGAGCCGGGCGACGGCGGCGCCGCGAGCGAGGCGGCG
>PKER01000338.1 GCA_002919115.1 bacterium | reverse complement strand
ATGCCCACGCCGGCCGCGAGGCTCGCGCCGACCCCCAGGCGCGAGCGCAGCCCGCCGCGGCGCACGACCGCCGTCTCCGCGTCCTCGGCGGGGACGATCTCGGGCATCGGGCCGTCGCCCTCGCGCCAGTGGATCCACTCCGCGACCGTCGGCCACGTCTTCGCGGTCGCGGTCGAGCCGACGACGAGCCCGAAGTGGCCCGCGGTCAGGCTCAGCTCGTAGACCTCGGCGCGCGGCGCGGCGCGGCTCACGGCGCGCACGGCGGGCGGCGGCGCGATCTCGTCGACCTCGCCGACGACGATCAGCACCGGCGCCTCGATGTCGGCCAGCGTCACCAGCCGGTCGTCGATGACGAACCCGCCCTGGAGCATGCGGTTGTGGGCGATGAACTGGCGCATGAAGTCGGCGAGCGCCGGCCCCGGCCACGCCACCCAGCCCTCGCCCATCAAGAAGCGCCGCTGGCGCTCGCGGGGAAGGAGCGCCTCGCGGTCGTGTAGCTGGCGCAGGAAGTCGAGCTGCTGGCGCACCGACTTGACGGGGTCCAGCAGGCGGAAGCCGAAGCGGCTCAGCCAAGGCGGCACCGCGGTCCGCCCGAGGACCAGCGTGATCGCCTCCGCGCCCACGCCGGCGAGCTCCTCGGGGATCCCGAGGGGCAGCGCGCCGTGCGTGTCGACCGGGCTGCCGAACGCGATCAGGCTCGCGATCCCGGCCCCGCGCCGGTAGGCGGCGGCCTGGTAGCAGAACATGCCGCCCTGCGAGTAGCCGCCGAGGTGCACGTCGCGGCCCGTCGCCTCCCGCACCCGCTCGATCGCGTCGTCGACCGCCATCACGTGATCGGTGAGGTCGCGCTCCAGGCCCCCGGGCTCGCGCTCGGGCGCCCCGAAGTCGACGACCCACGGGTCGACGCCGTGCTCGCGCAGCGACGCGACCGCGCTCGAGTTCGCCGAGACGTCGTAGACCTCGGTCGCGAGCATCATCGGCGGCACGAGCAGGATGGGCGGTCCGGGCTCGGGCCCGGGACCGCCCGCGAAGTAGCGCCGCAGGCGGTAGACCGGGCGCTCCGCCACGACCTCGTAGGGCGACTGCTCGTCCCCCGTCTCCAGGCCGCCGAAGCGCGCGACCTCGAACGCGTTCTGGGCCGCGACCCCGAGCCGGGCCGCGGACCTCGCAAGTTGCTCAGGAACCAACCCCACGGCGCCACCGTAACGCCATCGGCGCGGCGCGCAAGCCGCTCGCCGGGCGGCGGAAGCTCAGCTTGCGCCGAGAGGGTGGACGATGGGACTCGAACCCACGACCGCCTGGACCACAACCAGGAGCTCTACCAACTGAGCTACGTCCACCGTGGGCTGATGAATGTAGCGACGTTTGGCGCGGATTGGCACCCGCCCGCAGCCCTATGCTGACGCTCGGGCCCCCGTAGCTCAGCTGGATAGAGCGGCTGCCTTCTAAGCAGCGGGTCGCAGGTTCGAGTCCTGCCGGGGGCGCCTTCCGCGCCGGCTGCCAGCTGCCGGCCGCCAGCTTCCGGCTCGGCGAACCCGGCGCTTGCGGCCCCAGCCTGCCGCCGGGCAGCTACGCAGCCTCGTCGCCGGACGGCTCCTGACCGCCCTGCTGGCTGCTGGAAGCCGGCTTTTGGTCGCTGGGAGCCTCGCGCTTGTGCGCCGGCGTCTTCAGCCGCTCGAACGCGCTCTTGGCCTTGTCGCCCACCGAGCCCTTGCCCTTCGCGATCTCGACGAGCTCGCTCGCGTCCTTCTTGAGGCCCTCGGTGCCGCCGCGGCCCTCGACGATCTCCTTGGCCCGGTCCGTCAGCTTCCTGAAATCAACCATGTCGCCACCTTCCGCGTTGGGTGCGGACTCCCCTGTACCCCCGTACACTCGCCGTCATTCGGGGCGTGGCGCAGCCTGGTAGCGCGCCGCCTTTGGGTGGCGGAGGTCCCCGGTTCAAATCCGGGCGCCCCGACTGGCCGCCGGTCACCAATCGCCGGTCGCTGGCCGGCAGCCGGCCACAGCCGGCTGATTGCCGGACCAGGTACCCGGTAGCTAGCCGCTAGGCTCCCGCGCCGATGGCTGACGTCCGCCCCCTCCGAGCGCTGCGTTACAACCTCGAAGCGGTCCCGTCGCTCGCCGATGTGGTCGCGCCGCCCTACGACGTGATCGACGCCGAGGGCCGGGCGGCGCTGGTCCGGCGCTCGCCGTTCAACGTGGTCGAGCTCGACCTCCCGGAGGCGCCGGGCGGCGGCGATCCGTACGAGCACGCCGCGCAGACGCTCGAGGAGTGGACGCTGCAGGGCATCCTCACGGCCGAGCGCGAGGACACGCTGTGGGCGCTCGAGCAGGAGTACACGGGCCCCGACGGCAAGCGGCACACGCGGCGCGGCTTCCTCGCGCGCGTGCGCGTCACCGGTTACGGGCCCGGCCTCGTCCGCCCGCACGAGCGCACGCAGCCCGGGCCCAAGGAGGACCGGCTGCGCCTCACGCGGGCCACGCGCCACAACCTCTCCCCCATCTTCTCGCTGCACACCGGCCAGGCCTGGCGCCTGCTCGCGCCCGGGATCGCCGGCGACCCGTGGGGCGAGGTGACCGACGACGACGGCACGGTGCACCGCGTCTGGCGCATCGACAACCCCGATATCCACCGCGCCGTCGCCGCCGAGCTCGCCGACTCCGAGCTCCTGATCGCCGACGGCCACCACCGCTACGAGACGGCGCGCACCTACGCCGAGGAGATCGGCGGCGAGGGCCCGCACCGCTACACGCTGATGGCGCTCGTCTCGCTCGACGACCCAGGCCTCACCGTCTTCGGCTACCACCGCCTGCTGACCGACCTCGGCGACGCGGCCAAGCGGGACGCGGTCTCCGCGGCGCTCCGCGAGCACTTCGATCTGCAGGAGGTCCCGCTCGAGCAGCTCGACCCCAACGGCGAGGAGGGGGTCGGTGTCTTCGGCTACGCCGACGCCCAGGAGCGCAAGGGCTACCGCCTGCGCCTGAAGGGCACCGAGGCCGTGGACGCCGCGCTCGCCGGCCGCTCCGAGCCCTACCGCCGCCTCGACGCGGCGATCCTCGAGACGCTGATCCTGCGCGGCGCCCTCGGCATGAGCGAGGCCGACGTCGAGGCCAAGCGCGGCATCGCCTACACGGCCTCCGCCCAGGAGGCCGTCGCCGCCCTCGGCGAGCGCGCGGACGCGATCTTCTTGATGAGGCCCACCCCGGTCGACCAGGTGCGCGCGGTGGCCGCCGCCGGCGAGACGATGCCGCCGAAGAGCACCTACTTCTTCCCCAAGCTGCTCACGGGGCTCGTCTTCAATCCGCTGAGCTGAGCCGCCTGCGGCGCCGGGCGCCGGGTGAAGCCGTGGCGTCTGCGGCGGCGCACGCGTTGAGAGGGCGGCGAAGGAGGGGCTGACCCGGGCGCGGCCGCGTGCCCTGGGCGCGCGAGAGCGCGATTGTGTTGGATCAACCAACAGAACAGCGAGGTCGCGAGATCGCCGAACTCGACCTCACGGTTCTACTCGATTACTGAGCAAAACCGCGAGCTCGCGCGCGCCTGCGCGCCGCGTTCGCTCATCGCGCGGATCGTCTGCCGGAAGTCCGGGTCGCGGATCAGCTCGGCGAACTCCACCCACGCCTCGAGCTGCTCGGGGCTGGGGTCGTCGGGCAACTCGGGCATGCCGGCGCGCATGCGCTCGGCGAGGCCCGGGTCGACGTCGAGGTCGCCCAT
>PKER01000051.1 GCA_002919115.1 bacterium | reverse complement strand
GCGGCGGCGTCGCCCGCGGCCGCGCGCGTCTCCGGCAGGTCGTAGCTCGCGATCGGCCGCCCCATGGCCATGTACTCGGGCACCTTGACCATCGACGAGAGCAGGTTCAGGGGGCTCGGCGGGTCCGGCGCGAGGCAAACGTCGGCCGACGCGAGGATCCGCCGGATGTCGTCGTCGCCGCGCCAGCCGGCGAACTCCACGTCGCCCGCGATCCCGAGCTCGCCCGCGAGTCGCCGCATCTCGTCCAGCACCTCGCCGTCGCCCACGAAGATCGCGCGCCAGTCGCGCCCACCGAGCGCGCGCAGCTCGGCGAGGGCGCGCAGCGCGTGGTCGATCCCGTCCTGCGGTCCCATCACGCCCACGTAGGCGATCAGGTGCCGCCGGCCGCGGCGCAGCGCGGGGTCGGGGGCGACCGGGCGGAAGCGCTCGAGGTCCGGGCCGTTGCGCACCACGAACACGGAGCCGGGGTCGACCCCGGCGCGCTCGATCGCGAGCCGCCGGTAGGCCTCGTTGGCGACGATCACCACGTCGGCGCGCTGCAGCGCGCGCCGCTCGATCCCGAGCAGGGCGCGGAACAGGGGGCCCCCGCCGAAGCGCGTGCGGTAGAGCTCCGGGCTGAGGTCGTGCTGGTCGAAGACCAGGCGCGCGCCGCGCGCCAGCACGGGCCGCACCGCCCAGCCCAGGAAATCGGGCGGGTTGGCGACCCCGACCACGTCGAAGCGCCGGCCGGCGAGCTCGCGCGCCAGCCGCCGGATCCCGAGGTAGGCCGTCGTGTACTCGACGGCGTAGCCCGCGGCGCCGCGCGCGAAGCGCGGCCGGAAGCGCCGCACGGCGATGCCCTCCACGACCTCGGATGCGGGCTCCGACGCGCGCGCCGCAGGACAGATCGCCGTCACCAGCCAGCCCGCGTCGCGCAGGGTCCGCGCCTCGTCCCACACGCGCCGGTCGCGCGGCAGCCCCTCGTTCTCGAGGACCAGCAGGGCCCGCCGCGGCTCGCTCACGGCCCCGCGCTCCGTACCGCGCCCGCGGGCACGCCAGCCAGCAGCCGCCGGACCGCACCGGTCACGCGATCCTGCTCGTCGTCCTTTAGGCCGGGGAAGAGCGGCAGCAGCACGACCTCCCGCGCGGCCGCCTCGGTGTGCGGCAGGCGCAGCCCCTCCTCCGCGTAGGCGTCCTCGAGGTGGATCGCCATCACCCCGGGGCGCGTGCGGATCCCCTCGGCGAGCAGGGCGTCCATGAGCTCGCGCGCGCCGAGCGGCGCGTCGGGGCCGACGCGCAGGGGGTACGACTGCCAGGTGCGCTCGGCGTACGCCGGGTCATGCGGCAGCTCGACGCCCGGGACGCCGGCGAGCGCCTCGTTGTAGCGGTGGGCAAGCCTGCGGCGCTCGGCGAGGATGAAGTCGAGCGCCTCGAGCTGGCGCAGGCCGACCGCGGCCTGCAGGTCCGTCATCCGGTAGTTGAAGCCGCGCTCGGGGTACCCCTCGATCACGACCCGTCGCGCCGCGTGCCGGTCGAGCGCGGAGCGGTCCATCGAGTGCTGGCGCAGCCGCCGCAGGCGCTCCGCCAGGGCCGGGTCGGAGGTGGCGATCATCCCGCCCTCGCCGCAGGTCACGACCTTGCGCGGGTGGAAGGAGAAGCAGGCGGGGAAGCCCAGCGAGCCGATCGGCCGGCCGCGGTGCCGGGCCCCGATCGCGCAGGCGGCGTCCTCCACGATCGCGACGCCGAAGCGCTCCGCGAGCCCGGCGAACGCGTCCATGTCCGCGGGCAGGCCGATCTGGTGGACCGGGACGATCGCCTTCGTGCGCGGGCCGACCGCGGCGGCCGCGGCGCGCGGGTCGAGGTTGTAGGTGCGCGGGTCGATGTCGGCGAACGCCGGCCGCGCCCCGCACTGCCACACGGCATTCGCGGTCGCGATGAAGCTCAGCGAGGGCACGACGACCTCGTCGCCGGGACCGACTCCCAGCGCGTGCAGGGCCAGGTGCAGCGCGGTCGTGCAGCTGGTCGTGGCGACGGCTTCCGCTGCCCCCACGCGCTCCGCGAAGCGGCGCTCGAACTCCTCGACGCGCGGCCCCTGGGTGAGCCAGCCCGAGGCGAGCACCTCCGCGACGGCCTCGGCCTCGCCGCCCGCGAGCCACGGGCGCGCGAAGGGGACCTCCTCGGACCCTCCGCTCACGACGCCACCGCCGCGCTCGCCGCCCCGGCGCGCTCGCGGCGCCACCAGTCGACGAGCATCCGCAGGCCCTCGTCGAGGCTCGTCCGGGCCTCGAAGCCCAGCTCGGCGCGCGCCCGCGCGGTGTCGGCAAGGCGCCGCTCGACGGCGGCCACCGAGCGCTCGGGGCCGTACTCGACCTCCAGGTCCGAGCCCATCACGCGCAGGAGCGCCTCGGCGAGCTCGCGCAGGCTCGTCTCCACGCCGGAGGCGATGTTGTAGACGCCCTCGGGGACCGGGGCCTCGGCGGCGAGCAGGTTCGCGCGGGCGACGTCGTCGACGCAGACGAAGTCCATCGTCTGCGAGCCGTCCCCGAAGATCACCGGCGGCTGTCCCGCCGCGACCCGCTCCATCCAGCGCACGAGGACCTCGGTGTACGCGCCGTGGACGTCCATCCGCGGCCCGTAGACGTTGAAGTAGCGCAGCGCCACCCAGGCCAGCCCGTGCGTGGCGCGGAAGCTGCGCAGCAGGCCTTCGTTGAAGGTCTTCGCGGCCCCGTAGAGGGTCTCGTTCGCGTAGGGATGGTGGTCCTCGGCGGTCGGGAAGCGCTCGGCCTGGCCGTAGACCGACGCCGACGACGCGGCGATCAGCTTGCGCACGCCCGCGTCGGCCGCGGCCTCGACCACGTTGAAGGTGCCGTCGACCAGGACCTCCAGCGCCAGGCGCGGCTCCTCCGCGCACTGGGTGATCCGGATCGCCGCCTGGTGGAAGACGAGGTCGGCGCCCTCGGTGAGCTCGCGGACGAGCCGGCGGTCGCGGATGTCGCCCTCGACGACCTCCACGTTGCCGCGCTCGAGCGCGGCGGCGAGGTTCTCCCGCCGCCCGCGGACGAAGTTGTCCAGGACGACCACCTCGCTCGCGCCCGCGGCGACGAGCCCGTCGACG
This sequence comes from bacterium, assembly GCA_002919115.1. Taxonomy (GTDB): domain Bacteria; phylum Actinomycetota; class Thermoleophilia; order Solirubrobacterales; family 70-9; genus RSA11. The sequence goes on along the minus strand of PKER01000051.1, from coordinate 630 downwards.
ATCGCGGAGCCGACGGTCCCCGCCCCGCCGGTCACCAGTGTGCGTGCCCCTTCGATCATGGTCCTCCCGCTTCGCGCGTCGTCTCGCGCGCGACCGCCGGGCGGCCCGCGCCTTTCCCGAACAACGGCCGCCCGCCCGCGAGGCTTTCGGCCGCGGCCCGCAGCGGGCCCGCCATCCGCGCGCGCAGCTCGCGCCGCGCGAACCGCCGGAAGGCGGGGTCGTCCACGCGCTCCGTGCCCCTCAGCGCAGCGCCCCAGTAGCCCCACAGGAACGCGGCTCCGGAGAGCACCGGCGGCCGGGCGCGCGCCACCTTGAGGGAGCGCAGCGTGACCCAGGCCGGCGGGTAGTGCAGGATCCAGGCGCACTCGCCGTGGCGGGCGCGCCCCCGCAAGAGCCCGTCGGCCGACGCCCAGGGGCGGTGGTGGCGCGCGACGAGGTCGCCGAACGAGCGGGTGCGGTACCCGCGCATGCGGGCGTAGGTCTCGTCGATCGTGTCCCAGGCGAGCCGCTCGGGGACGCCGCCAATCGCGAGCAGGCAGTCGCGCCGGTAGAGCTTCACCGCGCCGTGCACGTGGTGCTCGGGGATCGCGATCGGGCGCCAGCCGCGGCGGCCCCGCTCGGCGAGCCGCC
>PKER01000089.1 GCA_002919115.1 bacterium | reverse complement strand
GTGGCGTGCCAGCCGCCGGCGACGTAGGCGCCGCCCTGCTTTGCGACCGCGGCGCCGCTCGCCGCCGAGCGCACCTCGAAGCAGCCGTTCGCGATCGAGTAGCGCGTGACCTTGGCCTGCGCGCCCGCGTCGGCGCCCGCCCCCGCGAGCAGGGCGAACGCGGCGAGGGCGCCCGCAGCGGCCGTTGCAACCTTTCCTCTCATCCCTAACCCCGGCCCGCCCTGTGGGCGGGCTGCTCGGACCAAGGGCGATCCTAAGCGCTGGCCTGCAGCGCTGCGCCGCTCAGCCCGCCTGGGGCTCGGGCCCGGGCCCTGCGTCCTCCTGGGCCTCGGCGAGGGCGAGCGAGTCGGCGGGCGCGTTCTGGAGCCGCGAGAGCCAGAGGAACGGGACGGCGCAGATCTGGATCGCGGCGCAGGCCACATACGAGGAGCCATAACCCCACACGTCCGCGGCGCGCCCCAGGAGCGGCTGCGACCACACCCCGCCCGTCGAGTTCATCATCGAGTCGAAGGAGAGGATCGTCGCCCGCTGGCGCGAGGGGATCAGCGCGTTCAGGTACGACTGGCGGATCGGCAGGGTCGCCGCGAACAGGATCCCCCACGCCACGGTGAGCACGATCACGAGCCAGAACGCGTCCGCGAGGCCGATCAGGAGCAGGCTGAGCGCCGCGCCCACCGCGGTCACGAGCAGCGCGCTCGTGCGCCTCTGGAACAGCATGCGGATGCGCGGCGCCGCGACCCCGCCCAGGATCTGCGCGCCGGCGATGATCGCGGCGGCGAGCCCGGCGACCATGTAGGCCTCGGGGTCGCCGTAGAGCTCGAGCAGGTACGGCTGCAGCGCGTAGAAGCCGTAGATCCCCACCCCGCCGACCACGAGCGCCTCGACCATCAGCCACTTGACGGCGGGCACGCGCCAGCCGTAGTCGATCGAGGCGGTCGCGATGCGGCGCATCTCGGTGAGCGGCTGGCCGCGCTGCTCGGGTTGAAAGCCGATGTCGCGCATCGCGAGGAAGGCGAACGCGAACATCACGAGCAGGATCGCCGAGCGCAGCACGAACGGCAGGCCGAGGCTGCCGACCTCGGCGAAGAACCCGCCCGCGACCGAGCCGACGAGCATGCCGATCCCCGTGACCATCTGCCCGCGCCCGAACACCGGCTCCATCTCGCCGCGGTAGCCGCTCGCCTTGAGCGCATCGACGAGCCAGGCCTCGACGGCGCCGGAGAAGAACGTGAAGCCCAGGCCGAGCAGGATCGAGACCACCGCCCACGCCCAGAACGGCGCCGTGATCGCCCAGAGCAGGACGTAGAGCAGCGTCGCGCCGGCGAGCGTGAGCGTGCCCCACAGATAAGAGGCGCGCCTGCCGATGGTGTCGGCCACCACCCCGGTCGGCACCTCGAAGAGCACCATGCCTGCCGTGAAGAAGGCGTTCGCCGCGAACGCCTCGAGGTTGGAGAGCCCCGCGTCGAGCAGGAAGATCGTGTTGATCCCCCAGATCAGCGAGGCGGCGAGCGTGTTGCCCAGCATGAGCGTCAAGTAGACGCGCTGGATCGAGCGGGGCGTGGTCGCTGCGACGGTCAAGGCCGCCCCACTCTACGCCGGTGCCCCGGCGGCAATCGGCCCGCGGGGCTGGGATGATGCGTGACGTGGCCGGCACCGTCGCCATCGACCCCCGCTTCAACGGCCCGCCGGACAGCGCGCAGGGCGGCTACGCGGCGGGCACGCTGGCCCGCCTCTGCGGCGAGCCCTGCGAGGTGACCCTGCGGCGGCCGGTGCCCCTCGGGCGCGAGCTAGCCGTTGAGGAGGGCGGGGACGGCGCGGTGCGGCTTGTCGACGGCGAGGACGTCGTCGCCGAGGCGCGGCGCGTCGAGGCCGTCGGCGTCGAGCCGCCGGTGCGCCCGTTTCTTGCCGACGCGGAGGCCGCGAGCCACCGCCACCCCGGCCGCGAGCGCGACCACCCGTTTGGGGCCTGCTTCGTCTGCGGCCCCGAGCGCGCGGACGGCCTGCAAGTGTGCGCGGGCCCGCTGCCCGCCGCGCAGCAGGTGGGCGCCTCGCCCTTCGTCGCCCAGGAGTGGCTGTGCGAGGACGGCGTTGTGCGGCCCGAGTTCGTCTGGGCCGTGCTCGACTGCCCGAGCTACACGCCGCGCATGTGGCGGCGCGAGCGGATGAGCGTGCTCGGCCGCATCACGGCCGAGTGCCTGCGTGACGTGCGCTCAGGCGAGCGCCTCGTCGCGATCGGCTGGGACCTCGAAAGCGAGGGCCGCAAGCACACCACGGCCTCCGCCCTGCTCACCGACGAGGGCGAGCTCGTGGCGCGGGCGCGGGCGGTGTGGATCGAGCTGCGCGGCTGAGCCGGGGGCGGGACGTCTACTTCGCGCCCCGCACCCGCGCCGCCGCCTTGCGCTTGGGCAGCGCCTTGCCGCTCTCGGCGTCGCGGGCGCTGACCACCACGCCGAGCTTGTAGCGCGCGCCGGCGCGCAGCCCCTTCGGCTTGGCCTTCATGGCGAGCCGCACGGTCTTCGCCTTGCCGGGCGCGAGCTTGCCCGCGCGCTTGCACCCCTTCGCGCCGCCGAGGGCCCGGAAGGCGCGCTTCGGCTTCTTCGCGAGCTTCAGGCAAACGCGCACGCCGGCCGCGGCCACGGGGCCGTTGTTGCGCACCTTGACCCGCAGGACGAACCCGGCCCCGGGCTTGACGCGCTTCGGAGCCTTCGCGGTCGCCTTCAGGCGGGCGGTCGCGGAAGGGTCCCGGCCGGGCGCAGGCAAGGTCATGGCTTGAGCCCGGCGGCTCCCCCGTGCGCGCGGACCGGCGGGCCGCCCGGACCGGCAGGAGCGCCGGCGCCGGCACCGAAGCTCACTGGCGCCATGACCACGCTCTTCGTCGCCGCGGGAGGCGTCCTCGGGGTGCTCGCCCGCTGGGGGATCTACCGGCTCACCTTCCACACCGACGCGCTCATCTGGTCGACGGTCGGCATCAACATCGCCGGCTCGTTCCTGCTCGGCCTGCTCGCAGCGGAGAACTGGTTCGGCCAGGACGCGCGCGAGGCGCTGGGCGTGGGCTTTTTGGGCGGCTTCACCACGTTCTCGACGTTCTCGGTCCAGGTCGTCCTGGACGTCGACGCGGGCGAGCCGGGCCGCGCCCTCGCCTACCTAGTCGCCTCGGTTGCGGGCGGCGTGCTCGCGGCGGCAGCGGGCTACGCGCTGGGCCGCCGCCTGGCCTAGGCGTCCCGACCGCCGGGCAACGCCCTCAGCAGCCGGTTTGGCTGTGGCGGCGCGACGAGGCGTCCGCGCCTTGGCGAGCCATCGAGCGCGCCCAGCGCAGGACTTGGCCGCGCCCGTACGGACCTGAGATCGCGTATGTCGCCTGGGTCTGGCTTCGGGTCTCGGTCGGCCACACGACGGTCGAGTGGCGCCCCTCTCCCTCCCCGCCCATCTGCAGCGGGCCCGACGTGTGGCTCGCGTAGCTCCCGGGCGTGAGCTCGGTGCGCCGCAGGTTGGGCAGCTCGCAGCCGTCGAAGCCGGCGCGACCGTACTGGATGGTGACCACCTCGCCAGGGCCGGTGGCCAGCGCGAGCTGCGCCCAGCGCCGCGGCTGTCTCGGCGTGACGGGGGTGGTCGGGCAGCTCGGCGCTCTCCGCAAGCCCTTCCGGGACGACCACGGGCACGTCGAGGCGTTCGTCGAGGAACGCAACGGCCTCGTCGATCGACGCGAACCGCGGCTCGCCGTCCGCGCCGGCGGCCGGCGCGTCCCCCGCCGTCA
>PKER01000165.1 GCA_002919115.1 bacterium | reverse complement strand
CGACTGGGCGGCGCTGGCCCTGCACCCGGACCTCCCGGCGCGCTTCCGGCACGTCGTCGTCGTGGACCCGGCCCCAAGCCCCGAGCTCGCCGCGCTCATGACCGCCGCGGACGAGGGCGGGTCGGGCTTTCTGCACGTGCTCGCCGAAGCGCGCGACGCGAGCCTCAGCCAGCGCGCGCTCGCGCTCACCTACCCGGACCGCGACGCGCTCGTCGCCGCGTACCGGAGGCTTCGCGACCGGGCCGGCGGGCGGGCGCTCACCGGAGAGGAGTGGTGGGCGGCGCTGGCCGACGAGCGCACGCCCTGGGCGGTCGAGTTCGCCGCGCGCTGCCTGCGCGTGCTGCACGAGATCGGCGTCGTGCAGGTGAGCGGCGAGGGTGAAGCCCGAGCGCTGGAGGTCGTATCCTCGGTGCAGACGAAGCTCGAGGATTCATCGAGCTATGCGGTGTACCGCGACGCCCGAGAGGAGAGCCTCCGATATCTGAGCAGGGGCGGAAAACCGAGCTGAAGCGCGAGCCGCTCGAGGGGCAGCTTCAGGACGGCAACGGCAACGGTGCCGGCCCCGCCGATCGAGGCGGCGACCCCTGGCAGGATCCCGGCGAGGCGATCCTGGAGCAGCGTGCGGGCCACGAGCGGGTCGGCGCGAGCGCGGGCGAAGCGCAGCCGGCGCCCGTCGGCGAGTTCACGCGCGAGCTCACCGACGCGGAGCGCGTGCTGCTGGGCGACCTGTTCGCGGTGATCGCCGAGCACTCCGAGAAGGAGCGCGAGCAGGTCGACCGGGCGATGGTCGAGAAGGCCTTCGCGTTCGCGTGCGAGCGCCACGCCGACCAGCGGCGGCGCTCCGGCGAGACCTTCATCACGCACCCGGTCGAGGTCGCGAAGATCTGCGCCGGGCTGCGGCTCGACACCGAGACCCTGTGCGCCGCGCTCCTGCACGACACCGTCGAGGACACCACGGCGAGCCTCGACGAGGTCCGCGAGCTCTTCGGCGAGGTGATCGCGACGCTCGTCGACGGCGTCACCAAGCTGACCGGCATCACCTTCCAGAGCCGCGACGAGTCCCAGGCCGAGAACTACCGGAAGATGATGGTCGCGATGGCCACGGACGTCCGGGTCATCCTGATCAAGCTCGCGGACCGTCTCCACAACATGCGCACGCTGGCCGCGCTGCCCAAGCACAAGCAGCTCGAGAAGGCCCGCGAGACGCTCGAGATCTACGCCCCGCTCGCGCACCGCCTCGGTATCCACGCGATCAAGTGGGAGCTCGAGGACCTCGCGTTCCAGCGCCTGCACCCGCGCAAGTACGACGAGATCAAGAAGCTCGTCTCACAGCAGCGCGCCGAGCGGGAGCGCTACATCGCCGAGGCCGGCGCCTTCCTTGAGAAGGAGCTCGCCGCGGTTGGGATCCACGCCGAGATCTCCGGTCGCGCCAAGCACTTCTACTCCATCTACTCGAAGATGACCAAGAAGGGGCGCGAGTTCAACGAGATCTACGACCTGACCGCGATGCGGGTCATCGTCGACTCGGTCAAGGACTGCTACGGCGCGATCGGGATCATCCACTCGCTGTGGAAGCCGCTGCCCGGCCGCTTCAAGGACTTCATCGCGACCCCGAAGATGAACCTGTACCAGTCTCTGCACACGACGGTCATCGGGCCGCAGGGCAGGCCGCTGGAGATCCAGGTCCGCACGCCGGAGATGCACCGCATCGCCGAGTACGGCATCGCGGCGCACTTCCTCTACAAGGAGGGCTCGGTCGGCAGGCGCGACTCCGAGCACGAGAAGATGGCCTGGCTGCGCCAGCTGCTCGAGGCCGAGAGCGAGCAGGACCCGCAGGAGTTCCTCGAGTCGCTCAAGATCGACCTCTTCGAGGACGAGGTCTTCGTGTTCACGCCGAAGGGGGAGGTCAAGAACCTCTCCGCGGGCTCGACCCCGCTGGACTTCGCCTACGCCGTCCACACCGACGTGGGCCACCGCTGCGTGGGCGCCAAGGTGAACGGCAAGATCGTGCCGCTCCACTACCAGCTCAAGTCGGGCGACATCGTCGAGATCCTCACCTCGAAGCAGGAGCGCGGCCCGTCCCGCGACTGGCTCGCGCTCGTGCGCACGAGCCGCGCCCGCAACAAGATCCGGGCGTTCCTGAAGCGCGAGGACCGTGACGACGCCGAGCGCCGCGGCCGCGAGGAGCTCCAGGAGGCGCTGCGCAAGCAGGGGCTGCCGCCCACCCGGATCGCCGGCTCGCCGCTGCTCGCGGACGTGATCCGCGAGATGGGCTTCCGCAAGGCCGAGGACTTCTACATCGCGCTCGGCTCGGCCAAGATCTCCGCCGGCACGGTCACCAACAAGGTCATGCAGCGCCTCAAGGCCGGCGAGTCTATGGCCGGCGACGAGACCGAGGCGCGCCTGGCGAGCGTGCTGGAGGGGCGCGACGAGCGCCAGCGCCAGACCCAGAACGCGTCCAGCTACGGGATCGTGGTCGAGGGGATCGACGACGTCATGGTGCGCCTCGCCAAGTGCTGCCGGCCCGTGCCCGGCGACGAGATCGTGGGCTATGTCTCGCTCGGCCGCGGGATCACCATCCACCGCGAGGACTGCAACAACGTGAAGGCGCTCATGAAGGCGCCGGAGCGCTTCACGAAGGTGCGCTGGGACGGCGACAACGCGTCCTCGTATCGCGTCGAGCTGCAGGTCGACGCCTGGGACCGCACCCGCCTGCTCGAGGACCTCTCGCGCACGTTCGCGGAGACCGGCGTGAACATCGTCGAGGCGTTCTGCACCACCAAGCACCCGATGGTGAAGAACCGCTTCGTGGTCGAGGTCGGCGACTCCGAGCAGCTCCGTCAGTGCGTGACGCGCCTGCGCAACGTCGACTCGGTGTTCGACGCCTACCGGGTGACGCCGACCACCTGAGCATCCGACGCCCGCGCGCGCTATCCTCGCGCAACTTCGACGAGTGACCAGGTTGGGGGGACTGGAGGAGCTGATGACGAAAAGGTTTCGCTTCTTGGTCGTCTTGGCCGCCGCGGCGTTCGTGACCGGCGTCCCGATCGGGATGGCGATCGCAGACGACGAGCCGCTGGAGCTGGTGACGGCGCCGGCGCCCGGTGGCGTCCCGGCCGACCAGTGCCCCGAGGCGAAGGCGCTGTTCGAGCGCTTCGGGCAGAGCGTCGACACGTTCCATCCCGACTGCCCGCCGCCGGAGCGCCTGGAGCAGATGCGGCGGTCCTTGGAGCAGAGCGAGGCGCTCGAGCAGCTGGCCGATGAGGCCGAGGAGGAGGGGGACGATTCCCTTGAGGAGTAGGGCGCTCAGACGCCCCTCGTTCCCAGTGGTCGTTGCGACCACGTTCCTCTGCGCCGGGGTCCTGACGGGCCTCTCCATCAAGGGGGAGTATGCGGACGCGGTCGCCTGCGTCGACCTCGGCAAGGGCAACGACGTGTGGTACGGGGGGCCCGCGGACAACTGCGTGAAGGGCGGTCCCGGCGACGACATGCTGTACGGCGGCGGCGGGAACGACCGCCTGTTCGGCGGTGACGGCTTCGACCTCGTCGACGGCGAGAACGGCAACGACTACCTCGAGGGCAACGGCAACGGCGACGACGTGTTCGGCCGCGCCGGGAACGACGAGCTCCACGGTGGCGTCGGTGCCGACTTCCTGCTCGGCGGCGACGGCAACGACGAGATGCGGGGCGAGAAGGGCAACGACTGGCTGGACGCGCGCGACGGCTACGTCGACTTCGTCGGCGGCGGCGTGGGCCGCGAC
>PKER01000164.1 GCA_002919115.1 bacterium | reverse complement strand
CGCGCGGGCGGCGGCCGCGCGCGCAGCGCGAAGCCGGGCAAGCCGGTGCCGCTCCGCGACGTCTCGATGCCCGCGGTCGAGCGGCTGCGCACGGGGATCGACGAGTTCGACCGCGTGCTCGGAGGCGGCCTCGTGCCGGGGTCGATCGTGCTGCTCGGAGGTTCCCCGGGCATCGGCAAGTCCACGCTCACCGGCATGGCGCTGGGGAACCTGACGGCGGCCGGCAAGCGCACGCTCTACGTCTCGGGCGAGGAGTCCGCGGCCCAGGTGCGCATGCGCGCGCAGCGCCTGGGCGAGGCGGCGCTCGCGGTCCCCGCGCTCGCGGAGACGTCGCTCGAGACCGTGCTCGCGACGCTCGAGGCCGAGCGGCCGCAGGCGTGCGTGATCGACTCGATCCAGACCCTCCACGCCGAGGGCATGAGCGGCGCGCCCGGATCAGTGGGCCAGGTGCGCGAGGCGGCGAACGCGATCCTCGAGGTCGCCAAGCGCATCGACTGCGCGGTCCTGCTCGTCGGCCACGTCACCAAGGAGGGCGCCGTCGCGGGCCCGCGGGTCCTGGAGCACCTCGTCGACTGCGTGCTGCTGTTCGAGGGCGAGCGCGAGCGCAGCTTCCGCACCCTGCGCGCGCTCAAGAACCGCTTCGGCGCGACCAGCGAGGTGGGCGTCTTCGAGATGCGCGACGGCGGGCTGGTGGAGGTCGAGGACCCCTCGGCCCGCTTCGTCGGCGAGGCGAGCAGCGCCCCGGGGTCGGTCGTCCTCTGCTCCATGGAGGGCACCCGCCCGCTCTTGGTCGAGGTGCAGGCGCTGGTCGCGCCCACCGAGATCGTGCCGCCGCGCCGCGTCGCCAACGGCGTCGACCGCAACCGCCTCGCGATGGTGCTCGCCGTGCTCGTGCGCAACGGCGGGCCGGCGCTCGCCAACGCGGACGTCTTCGTGAACGTTGCGGGCGGCGTCCGCATCGACGAGCCCGGCGCCGACCTCGCCGTGGCGCTCGCGATCGCATCGGCCCACCGCGGCGAGTCGCTCGCCGACTCGGACGGGCGCCCGCTCGCGTGCTTCGGCGAGGTCGGGCTCACCGGCGAGCTGCGCAGCGTCGCCCACGCCGACAGGCGCGTCGCCGAGGCGCGCAAGTTCGGGCTCGGCCCGGTGCTCGCCCCGCCGCCGGTAGACGCGATCCCCGGGCTGGCGCCACAGGCAACCCTGCGCGATGCGCTGCGCGCCGCCCTGGGCGGCCGCGCGCCCAAGCGCGCCGCGGCGTGACCCCAACGGCCACCCGCGACGCAGCCGAGCGGCTGTCCCCTGTGATGTGCGCGCGGGCGGTGGCCGGACACGCTCAAGGCGCCGCGCACTGCCGAGCCTGCCGTCGACGGGGGTCGCCTGGTGAGCGTCGGTTCAGGTGCGGCGTCGCCTGCGCTCGACGAGAAGGCTGTAGCGCAGTTCGTTCTCGCGCTTGAGGCGCCGCAGCTCCTCGCGCTCGGCCGGGTCGGTCGTCCGCATGATCGCTCGGTCGAGCGCGTAGCCTTGGCGTCGCAGCTCGAGCTCCGGCGGCAGGGCGTCCGCGTTGCGCAGGAGCTTGTAGCCGGCGCGCAGGTGCGGCGGGACGCGAGAGAGGTCCTCGAGCTCGAGCGGCTTGCCCTTGCCGGGGAGGTCGTCGAACTCGCCGAGCTCGATCGCTTCGAGGATCCGCGACTCGGCCACCCGGGCGAGGAAGTCCATGGCGGGAAGGTTAAGCGCACGCGGCTTTCGGCTTGACAAAGCGGAATCCGACCTGTCCAGTGCGGATTCGGCCTGACCGCGCTTAGCTTCTCTTTATGTCACCATGGATGGCGTCATGGCGATGCCTAAGGAACGGAACGAGTTGGAGGCACGCCAGGACCCAAGGTTGCTGCGCGCCCTCGACATGGTGGCGCCCGGCACCCCCCTCCGCGAGGGCATCGACAACATCATCCATGCCCGGACGGGCGGGCTGATCGTCATCGCGGAGGCCGAGGACGTCTCGTTCATGTTCTCGGGCGGGATCCGCCTCGACGTCGACTACTCGCCCGCGCTGCTCTACCAGCTCGCGAAGATGGACGGGGCGATCGTCCTCGACCCCGAGACGCTGCGGATCTGCTGGGCGAACGTCCAGCTCATGCCGGACCCGACGATCCTCTCGATGGAGACCGGCACCCGCCACCGCACCGCCGAGCGCGTCTCCAAGCAGACCAAGTCGCTCGTGGTCGCGATCTCGCAGCGCCGGGACGTCGTCTCGATCTACGTCGAGGGCATCAAGTACATCCTCGAGGACATCTCGACGGTGCTGTCGAAGGCGAACCAGGGTCTCGCCACGCTCGAGAAGTACCGGGCCCGCCTCGACCGCGTCTCCTCGCGCCTCACCGCCCTCGAGTTCGCCGGCAGCGCCGCGCTCTACGACGTGCTCTCCGTGCTCCAGCGCGCCGAGCTGGTCACCCGCATGGCCGTCGAGGTCGAGCGCTACATCATCGAGCTCGGCAGCGAGGGCCGCCTGATCGAGATGCAGCTCGACGAGCTGGTGGTCGGCGTGATCGCCGACCGCTCGGCCCTCGTGCGCGACTACGCCACGTTCACCTCTGAGCAGGAGCTCGAGAACGCGCTCGCCCAGCTCAGCGCGCTCGACCACCAGGAGCTGCTCGACTTCGGCCGCCTCGCCGAGCTCCTGGGCTACGACCGCAAGACGAACTCTTTCGACTTCCCCGTAACACCGCGGGGCTTCCGCGCGCTCTCGCGCGTGCCGAGGCTCCCTCGCCTGGTGGCCCAGAAGGTCGTCGACCACTTCGGCGACCTGGAGGCCATCCTTGCCGCATCGGACTCCGAGATCGGAGCGGTGCCGGGGGTGGGGGAGGCTCGCGCGCAGGAGATCCGCGAGGGGCTCCGCCGGCTCCAAGAGGTCGATCTCGTCGACCGATACCAGTGATGCAAACGGACGGCCGCCGGGGGCGCCGTCGATCGAAGGAGGAAGCTCATTCCTGAAGTAGCTACGGACGAAACCGCAGGAGTGGACGACGATCTCGAGGCTGAAGTCGTCGACTTCAACGCCGGGGACCACGTCGTCTACCCACACCACGGGGCAGGCGTGGTGCTCAAGAGGGAAACCCGCGAGCTGCTCGGTGAGGAGCGCGAGTACCTCACCATCAAGATCCTGCACAACGACATGACCGTCATGGTCCCGTGTGAGAACGCGGCTCGCGCGGGCCTGCGCCGGGTCATCGACCCCGAGCAGGTGCAGAAGGTCATCGAGGTGCTGACCGGCGAGCTCTCCGAGATGCCGAAGAACTGGAATCGCCGGTTCAAGTACAACCGCGAGAAGATCAAGACCGGCGACGTGTTCGAGATCGCCGAGGTCGTGCGCAACCTCGCCATCCGGGAGATGGAGAAGGGTCTCTCGACCGGCGAGAAGCAGATGTACACGCGCGCGAAGAAGATCCTCGCGTCCGAGTTCATGTACGCCCTCGAGAAGGACGAAGAGGGTGCGGAGGAGTACATCGACAACCTCCTCCAGGAGCGCTTCGGTTCCACCGCGGCCGCCTAGCGGCGCGCGGGCAACCGCAATCATCGCGGCCGCCGGCTCCGGGTCTCGCCTGGGGGCCGGCGGCCCGAAAGCGCTGGTGCCCGTCGGCGGCAGGCCGCTCGTGGCCTGGTCGCTCGACGCGCTGCGCCGTGCCGCGGCGATCGGCACGATCGTGGTCGCGGCCCCTCCGGGGCGCGTCGACGAGCTGCGCGAGATCGCGGGCGAGGACGTCGCGG
>PKER01000392.1 GCA_002919115.1 bacterium | reverse complement strand
GAGCTGCTCGGGGCTGGGGTCGTCGGGCAACTCGGGCATGCCGGCGCGCATGCGCTCGGCGAGGCCCGGGTCGACGTCGAGGTCGCCGATCGTCTCGTCGAGGAACTCCTCGACCATGCGGCGGCGCTCCGAGTCGGAGAGCTGCGCCAGCTTCGTCATCGTCTTCACCTCCTTTCCCTTGAACTCGCCCTTCGCGACCGCCGCCAGCGCGGCGCGGCGCAGCCTCAGGAAGCGGATCTGGGTGTCCACCGCCCTGATCTGAAGCGCCACCACCTCGTCGAGATCGAGCTCGCGGGCGAGCACGCGCTCGATCGCGTCGAGCCCGACGCCGAGCTCGCGCAGCGCGCGCACGAGCTCAAGCCGAGCGAGCGCCTCCTCGTCGTAGAGCCGGTAGCCGCCGCTCGTCCGCTCGGCGACGGGCAGGAGCCCCCGGTCCGAGTAGAAGCGCACGGTCTTCACCGGCACGCCGCTCAAGTGCGCGACCTCGCCGATGCGAAGCAGCTTTCGCGTTTCGTCTTCCATCGCGCGCCACCGTAAACCCTGTAGTTAGTGGAGAGTCAAGCGTCGTGCCGGAGGACGCTACGCGTCCGCTTCCGGGTAGAGCACCCGCCCGTCGCCGTCGACAATGTGGCGCCCGCCGAGCGGGCGCGACAGCTGGATCCCGACCGGCTCGCTGGTCAGGCAGTCGGCCGGGGATCCTCGGGCCAATCGCGTGTCCTACTCACCGCTCCCTCTCCCCGATTCGGTCCGCTGCTCCCTTTACGGCGCTGGAGGGCGCGCGGATCACAACAAGCGGTGCGGCGGGGCTATCGTCAGCCCATGGCTACGCGCGTGCGCACGCAGGTGGGCGCCCTGATCCGCGAGTGGCGCCAGCGGCGGCGGCTCAGCCAGCTCGAGCTGGCGCTCGATGTGGGCATCTCGGCGCGTCATCTGAGCTTCGTCGAGACGGGGCGCTCCCGGCCCAGCCCCGAGCTCGTGCTCGCGCTCGCGCGCCGCCTGCAGGTGCCCTACCGCGAGCGCAACCGGATGCTGCTCGCCGCGGGCTACGCGCCCGTCTACCGCGAGCGCTCGCTCGACGACCCCGAGATGGGGCCAGTGCGCCAGGCGGTCGATCGGGTGCTCGCGGGCCACGAGCCCTACCCCGCGATCGCGGTGGACCGCGCCTGGAACCTGGTCGCGGCGAACGCCGCGGTCAGACCCCTGCTCGAGGGCGCCTCCGCGGAGTTGCTCGAGCCGCCGGTCAACGTCCTGCGGCTGAGCCTGCACCCCGACGGGCTCGCGCCGCGCATCGAGAACCTCGACGAGTGGAGCGGACACCTGCTCGACCGGCTGGGCCGGCAGGTCGCGCTCACCGGCGACGATGAGCTCGCGGCGCTGTATGAGGAGCTGAGCTCCTACCCGGGCGTCTCCCCCGCGACGGGGAGCGCCGAGGAGCCGACCGCGGCAGACGAGATCGTGGCGACGCTGCGCCTGCGCACCGACGCCGGCACGGTCGCGCTCTTCAGCACGGTCACCACGTTCGGCACCGCGGTCGACATCACCACTTCGGAGCTCGCGATCGAGGCGTTCTTCCCGGCGGATGAGGCGACCGCCCGGGTGCTCGGCGCCGGGGGCAAGGCAACGGTGCGGCCTAGCGCCGCTCGTGGGTCCTGATCGCGTCCCTGAGCCACTTCACGACCTCGCCGTCCTCGCGCGCATTGTCCCGGCCCGGCCCGCCCCGCAAACCGCTCCGCGCTTTACCCCGCGGGTAATCGACAGGGCGGCGATCCGTTGCGACCGTGGCCCCGTTCCGACGAACGGAGGTAAGCCGCAAATGAACGAGATCGCCCTCCCCACCAGCGTGCGCGAGCGGATCGCCGCGATCCCGCGCGAGGCGCTGCTGCGCGCCGCGCTCCTCGTCGACGCGGCGGTCACCGGGCTGAACGGAGTCGCCTACGTGCTCGCCGCCGGCGCGATCGACGGCCCGCTCGGCCTGGACGAGACGCTCCTGCGCGTCGCGGGCGTCGGCCTCATCGCGTTCGCGCTGCTCGTGCTCGCGATCGCGAACCGCGACCCGATCCCCCGGGCGGGCAGCCTCGCGGTGGCGCTCGCCAACGTCGCCTGGGTCATCGCCAGCGTCGCGGCGCTGGTCAGCGGCGCGCTCGACCCGACGACCGGCGGCGCCGTGTGGGTCATCGCCCAGGCGCTCGTCGTCGAGGCGTTCGCGACGGTGCAGCTCTACGCGCGGTCCGGATCAGCCCGGTGAGGCCTCCGGGGAGCACGCCCCCCGCGCGCCGATTAGTTTGGGCGCCGGGGGGCGTCTTACTTCCCGGAACCCCTGACCTAGGAGCTGACCGATGCGAGACCTGATCGTGACCGAGTTCGTGAGCCTGAACGGCGTGATGGAGGCGCCCGGCGGCGAACCCGGCCACCCACACTCGGGCTGGACGTTCGAGTCGATCTACGGCGAGGACCACTACGCCTACAAGGACCAGGAGCTCCGCGAGGCCGAGATCGGCCTCTTGGGCCGCAGGACGTACGAGGGCTTCTCGAAGGCCTGGACGGAGCGCAAAGAGGCCGGCGACGACGACCCCTTCACGCAACGGATCAACGCGATGCCCAAGTACGTGGTCTCGACCACGCTCGAGCGCGCCGACTGGGAGAACACCTCGATCCTGCGCAGCATCGACGAGGTCCGCGAGCTCAAGGAGGGGGACGGCGGGCCGATCCTGGTGCAGGGCAGCCACCGGCTCGTCCACTCGCTCGCCGAGGCCGACCTCGTCGACGAGTGGCGCGCGATGATCCACCCCGTGCTGGTCGCGGAGGGGATGCGGATGTTTCCCGACACCGCCGACATGCGGAAGCTGAGGCTCGTCGACGCCCAGACCTACGACTCGGGCGTCGCGCTGCTCACCTACCGCCGCGCCGAGAGCTGAGGGCGCATCGATGGAGAAGGTCACCTCCGCGGACGGGACCGAGATCGCCTTCGACCGCTACGGCTCGGGGCCTGCGCTGATCCTGGTGCCCGGCGCCACGGCCTACCGGGCGGTTGACGAGACGACCGCCGAGCTGGCGCGTCTGCTCGCCGAGCGGTTCACCGTGATCCACTACGACCGCCGCGGGCGCGGGGATTCGGGCGACACCCTCCCCTACGCCGTCGAGCGCGAGGCCGAGGACATCGGGGCGCTCGTCGCGGCCGCCGGCGGCCGGGCACATGCCTTCGGGATGTCCTCGGGCGCGGTGCTGGCCCTGGCCGCGGCGCAGCACGGCGCGGCGCTCGAGCGCCTCGTCCTCTACGAGCCGCCCGTGCTCACCCACCCCGACGACCCGGTCGACCGCTCCTACCGCCGAGAGCTGGAGGCGATGCTCGCCGAGGGCCGCAACGGCGATGCGCTGGCGCGCTTCCTCTCGATGGTCGGCATGCCGGCCGCCGAGCTCGACGGCTTCCGCGCCTCGCCGGCCTGGGGCGCCTTCGAGGCGGTCGCACCGACGCTCGCCTACGACGCGGCGCTCATGGACGAGTTTTCGCGCGGCGAGCCGATCCCATCCGGGACGTGGGACCGGGTCACCCAGCAGGTGCTCGTGCTGGAGGGCAGTGAGAGCCCGCAGTTCATGCGCCGCGGCGCGGCCGCGGTCGCCGATGCCCTGGCAAACGGCGAGGTGCGATCGCTGCCCGGGCAGACGCACTCGTTCGAGCCCGCGGTTCTGGCCCCCGTGCTCGTCGAGTTCCTCGAAGGCTGAATCGGCGGCGAGCGTGCGCCGGCGGGGCGGTGGGCCCCCCCGCGCCGCCGCGGC
>PKER01000026.1 GCA_002919115.1 bacterium | reverse complement strand
GGCGCTGGCCGCGGCCGAGCGGGCGCGCTCGGGGCTCAAGATCTGGTTCGCGATCGACACGCTCGAGTACCTGCGCAAGGGCGGGCGGATCGGCGCCGCGCAGGCGCTGCTCGGCTCCGCGCTGCAGATCAAGCCGATCCTCACCCTGGACGAGGAGATCCGCCCGATCGAGCGCGTGCGCACCCGCCGGCGCGCGTTCGAGCGGCTCGTCGACTACGCGCGCGAGCGGCAGGCGGACGGCGCCGACGCGTGGGTGGTGCAGCACATCCACGACCGCGAGAACGCCGACCGGCTCGTCGCCCACGGGCGCGAGATCTTCGGCTGCGACCCCGTGTTCATCGGCGAGATCGGCCCGGTGATCGGCGCGCACGTCGGCCCCGGGCTGCTCGGGATCGGCGGCACCTCGCGCGAGGCGCTGGGCTTCTGAAGGCCGGCGGCGGCGTCAGCCGCGCCCGCGGCGGCGCATCGCCATGAAACCGATGGCGAACCCGACGACGGCCGCGCCGATCGCGAGCTCGCGCTTGTGCTTGCGCACCTGCGAGCGCCAGTCGGTGAGCTCGGCGACCTTGCCGCGCAGCGCCTCCACCGACTGCCCGAGCGCCTCGCGCTCGCGCTGGATGTCGGCGCGGATCTGATCCGGCGTGCGCGAGCCGGGCAGCGGGCGCGGCCTGCTCGGGCCGGGCCCCGGCGGCATCCGCTCGGGCACCTCAGCCACGGTCGCTCGCCTCCAGGGTCTCGCGGATCTCCTTCGCCTCCTCGATCGCCATCGTCGGCGCGGGCGGGGAGCCGGCGCGCACGGCGCGGTAGGCGAACCACCCGGCGAGGGCCGCGACCAGGAACCACAGGAGCGCCTCCACCAGGTAGCCGAGCCACGGCGTGCTCTCGAAGAAGAGGTCGTTGAGCAGCCAGGCGAAGGCGTGCATCAGCATGATGAAGCCGAGGAAGGCGAGGGCGCCGGCGACGATGCCGACCACCGAGCCCGTGAGCAGCTTGCGCGCCTTCTCGGCGATCTCAGCCTTGGCGAGCTCGATCTCCTCGCGGACCAGCAGCGTGACCCGCTCGGAGACATCGATGACCAGCTCGCCCAGCGAGCGGTCGTCGGATCGTGAGCCGCGCGGGTCGGGTGAGGTGGTCACTCGGGCGGATCCTCGTTGAAGATTCGGGTGTAGATCATCGCCGACACGCGGGAGGCCACGATGCTTGCCAGCGCCCCGGTGGCGGCGAGCAGGCCGGACCAGACCAGTCGTCGGACGATTTGGCTATCCACAGCTTTCCCTTATCTCCCGTTCGCAGCGCAGTTAATCACGTCGCGCCTCGAGCCCACCGCAAACCGTCTCGACGACCATGGCGCGAGCGCGCTCGAACGCGTCCTCGTCAGCTGGGATTAGACCGAAGACCCAGGCGGAAAGCAGCTGCTCGATCGCGCCGTAGAACCACATCGAGGCGAGCTCGGGGTCGATGTCGTCGCGGAACGCGCCGGACGCCTGCGCGTCGGAGACGATCTTGGCGATGCCGTCGTAGGCGCGCTTGATCTCCGGCATGTGCGTGCGGCCGAACGAGTTCGCCGCGCGCGTGACCTCGACGATGATGACCTTCATCAGGTCGGGGTCGTGCCGGTATGAGTCGATGATGAAGCCGGCGACCGCGTCGAGCTTCTCGCGGGGCGGGATGTCTCGCTTGTCCACCTCCTCGATCGCGGCGAGCAGCAGCGACCAGCGCTCCGTGAACAGCTCGTTCATGACCTGGTCCTTGGACTTGAAGTAGTGGTAGACCAGGCCGTAGGCGACGCCCGCCTCGTCCGCGATGTCCGAGACGCGGCAGGCGTGGAAGCCCTGGCGGGCGAAGACGCGGACGGCGGCGTCGAGGATCTGGCGGCGGCGGTCGACGGGGGGCGCCTTCGCCATCAGGTGCGCTCCGTTCGGCTGTCGTTGGTCTCGCCCGCGCTCATCGAATACTCCTGCAAACGGCGTTTGACTGACTAGTCAATCGACTGCCGCAGTATACGCCGGGAAGCGCGTGGCGAGGCTGGTCGCCAAAGTTACCCTGGCCTTCTGATGGGAAGGCTCTCGATCATGAGCCGACTCCGCGACCTCAGGCGCCGGCGGCAGGCGCGCGAGCGCAGGCTACTGCGCGACCGCAACCTGTTCGAGAGCAGGACGAAGGTGTGGCGCCAGGTCGGCCTCGGCGAGGAGGTCGACGCCGCCAAGGCGAACCGGGCCCGCGGGCGGCTCGCGGTCCAGCTCGTCTTCCTGATCGCGGTCCTGCTGCTCTTCCGCGAGCGCAGCACCCTCTTCCCCGGCTACGAGACTGAGGTCCGCATCGCCACGGTCGCCGCGCTGATCGCCGTCGGGATCGGCATCGCGCGCTCGCTGGGCGGCGGCATGGCGCCGCTGCTCTACAAGCGGTTCGACCCGGCCACCGCGGGCACGGTCGGCTTCCTCGTGCGGCTGATCGCCGTGCTGGTCGTGTTCGGCGCCGCCCTGCGGATCGCGGGCGTGGAGGCCCGCACGCTGGCGCTGGGCGGCGCGTTCACGGCGGTGATCGTCGGCCTCGCGGCGCAGCAGACGCTCGGCAACATGTTCGCGGGGATGGTGCTGCTCTCGACGCGCCCGTTCCAGGTGGGCGATCGCGTCCGGCTGCAGGGCGGCGTCCTCGCGGGCGAGCTCGAGGGCATCGTCGGCTCGCTCGGGCTCTTCTACACGACGCTCGTCCGCGGCGCCGACCGCATCCTGGTCCCCAACAGCACCGTGATCCAGGTCGCGGTCATGCCGCGCCGCGAGCCGGAGCGCGTCGAGCTGCGGGCGCGTTTCGACGCGACCCGCACGCCGGCTGAGGTGCAGGAGCTGCTCGACGAGGCGATCTCCGTCCCCTTGCGCTACCCGCCGGAGATCCAGCTCGAGGAGGTCCACGGCGACGAGGTCGTCGTGCGGATCTCGGCCACGCCGCAGAGCCGGGCCGACGGGGCGCGGTTGGCTGCCGAGGTGCTGGCGGCGGTGAGGCGCAGCTAGCTGCCAGCTGCCAGCGGCCAGCTGCCAGCGGCCGCCACCGACGGCTGGCAACTAGAAGCTGGTAGCTGGAAGCTGGTAGCTGGCCGCTACAGCTTCTGCCGCTCGAGCGCGTCCGTGAGCGCCTTCGCGTGCAGCGCGCCGATCAGGTCCGCGAACGTCGCCGCGCCCTTGTCGATCAGCTCGGCGGCGCGGTCGGCGTCGAGGGCGGCGAAGCGTTCGATGAGCAGCTGCAGCTCGTCGGCGATCACGGGCTCGAGCCCGCGCTTCAGGCGGGCGACGTCCCGCGCGCCGAAGCCCGTGCTCTCGTTCCAGCCGGCGGCGCGGAAGGCGGCGATCGCCTCGAGGATCCGGACCTCCGACGGGGAGTAGCCGTCCTCGCCGGAGCCGATCACGCCGAGCTCCGCGAGCCGGTCGAGGGCTCGCTCGGGCAGGTCCAGCCGCGCGAGCACGGTGGCGCGGTCGGTGCGCTCGCGCTCGCGCTCGAGCGCGCGCTCCAGCACCGTCTGCCCCACTCCCGCGAGCTCGCGGACCCTGTCGAGGTCGCCGTCGGCGGTGGCGAAGAGCTCGCGGATCACGCGCAGCGGCATGAAGCGCTCCTCCTGGAGCTGCTTGATCACGCGGATGCGCTCGGCGAACTCCGGCGGGTAGTAGGCCATGTTGCGCGAGGTCTTCACGGGCTCCGGCAGAAGGCCCTCGCGCAGGTAGTGGCGCACGGTCGCGACCGGCACGCCGGCGCGCTCGGCCAGCGCCGAGATCTTGAGGAGCTCGCCGCGCTCGGGCGCGGCC
>PKER01000185.1 GCA_002919115.1 bacterium | reverse complement strand
GTGGCGGCGGTCGGGCTCGCCGTGCTCGGCGAGAGCGTCCAGCGCACCTACAACGACAACCGCTACGTCGGCCGGGACGCCGCGCTCGACTGGGTGATCGCGAACACCGAGGACGGCGCCCGGGTCGGGGTGACCGGCGCTTGGACCGACCAGGGCGTCGCCCCCATCTACCCGGCCTTCGGGACGCGCCTGCAGAACCGCGTCGACTACGTCGGCCCCAAGGTGGACGGACTCCTGCGCACCTACGAGGACCGCGAGCCGTTCGTGGACGCGCTCGAGCGCGAGGGCTTCGAGGTGCTCGTCGTCGGCCGGGCCAGGCCGTTCGGGGAGGACCCCGGCCGCACCGGCCCGCTCGAGCCGACAGAGGTCCCGCGCGAGGAGCGCTGGGCCCGCAGCGCCGGGTTCGAGCGGGTCGCCGAGAGCGAGCGTTTCGTCGTTCTGCAAGCGGGCTGAGGGCCCTCGGGGGAACCGGCGAACGGCCCGGATACCCGTGGTACATTCGCCGCGCCACCGGCCCTGAAGGCCGGCCGGGGGGCGGGGTACCGGGGTCCGTCCGAACTCCCGGTTGGGACGCCGACGATGACTTCCTTCGCCGATTTCAGCCGTGACGCCCGTCGCCTGTTCGCCGGGTGGAAGTGGCGTGCGAGCTACCTGCTGGGCACCCCCGTGCCCGCCCACTACGACGACGAGCTGCGCGCGACCATCAAGCGCGTGCGCCGCTACACGCTGACGAGCGCCGCGCGCATCGCGGCCCTCTGCGACGCCGTCGAGTACGTGGTCCGCAACGGCATCGAGGGCGACTTCGTCGAGTGCGGCGTGTGGAAGGGCGGCAGCGTGATGGCGGCCGCGCTCACCCTGCAGCGCCTCGGCGACACGAGCCGCGACCTCTACCTCTTCGACACGTTCAGCGGCATGCCCCAGCCCGGCGAGCAGGACGTGAGCTCAGCCTACGACGGCTACTCGCTCCACCGCCGCTGGAAGCGCCACAACCAGACCGGGACGGAATGGGCCGGCGTCCCGGTGGAGCGCGTGCGCGCCAACGTGGAGAGCACCGGCTACCCGCGCGAGCGCATCCACTGCGTGAAGGGCATGGTCGAGGACACGCTTCCCGGCGAGGCCCCGGAGAAGCTCGCGATCCTGCGCCTCGACACCGACTGGTACTCCTCCACCAAGCACGAGCTCGAGACGCTCTACCCGCGCCTCGCCGAGGGCGGGGTGCTGATCGTCGACGACTACGGGCACTACGAGGGCGCCCGCCGCGCGGTCGACGAGTACTTCGCCGAGACGGGCCAGCGGGTCCTGCTCAGCCGCATCGACTACACGGGCCGGATCGCCGTCAAGCAGGGCGTCGGCGTCCCGGCGACGGCATGAGCGCCGCGCGCACACCGGGGCTGATCAGCGTCACGGCGCCGGTCCTCAACGAGGAGGAGATCGTCGAGGAGTTCTACACGCGGGTGCGCAACGCGCTCGCCGAGTACGAGTGGGAGCTCGTGCTCGTCAACGACGGCTCGACCGACTCCACGCCGCAGCTGCTCGACGAGCTCGCCGCGCGGGACGAGCGCGTCAAGGTCGTGCACCTCGCCCGCAACTTCGGCTACCAGCCGGCGGTCATCGCCGGCCTCGACCACTGCCGGGGCGACGTCGTCGTGACGATCGACGCCGACCTGCAGGACCCGCCGGAGCTCATCCACGAGATGCTCGACCGCTGGCGGGAGGGCTCGGACGTCGTCTACGCCGTGCGGCGCGAGCGCCTCGGCGAGGGTCGCGTGAAGCTGCTCACCGCGCGCTGGTTCTCGACCCTGTTTACGCGCCTCGCCGAGCTCGACATCCCGGCGAACGCGGGCGACTACCGGCTGCTCGACCGCCGCGCCGTCGACGCGCTGCTGCGGATGCGCGAGCGCAGCCGCTTCATGCGCGGCATGACGGTCTGGGTGGGGTTCACGCAGAGCTCGGTGGAGTACGACCGCGACCCGCGCTACGCGGGCGAGACCCGCTACCGCTGGCGGACGCTGCTGCGGATCTCGCTCGACGCGATCTCGTCGTTCTCGCACGTGCCGCTGCAGATCGCGACGGTGGTCGGCTTCATCGTCTCCTTCATCGCCTTCCTCGGGATCCCGTACGTGGTGGTCAGCCGCCTCTTCAACCTCTACGTCGAGGGCCTCAGCACCGTGCTGTTCGCGATCCTGTTCCTCGGCGGCATCCAGCTGATCACGCTCGGGATCATCGGCGAGTACATCAGCCGCATCTACGACGAGGTCAAGCGCCGCCCGCTGTACCTGGTGGGCGAGCGCCGCAACCTGGACGGCCCGTACCCGGGCCTCGCCGACTTCGATCCGCAGACGCACCGGGCGATCGGCCCCGGCACGAGCCGGGCGCCCGTGGCGACCGAGACCCAAGACGAGCGGCGCGAGCCGCAGCCCGCGGGGGTGGAACATGCCTAAGAGCCGATCCGAAGAGACGATCCCGACTGCGCCGCTCGCCGTGGACTCCGACGAGATCTGCGCCGCGTGCGGCTCGGACCGGCTGATCCCGCACATGCAGGTGGCCGGCGAGATGGGCGAGGAGGGCCTGATCCCGACCACCAAGCAGTTCGGGACCGCGCTCGGGAACATCGTGCGCTGCGACGTCTGCTCGCACATGCAGCTCGACCGCTTCCCCTCCGACGCGGAGCTCGATGCCGCCTACGCCGAGGCCGCCTCCGACGACTACGTCGAGGAGGAGGCCGGGCAGCGCTACAGCTTCCGCAGCGTGCTCGAGCGCATCGAGCGCTACGCGCCAGAGCGCGGCCGGATCCTCGACGTGGGCTGCTGGGTCGGGTTCCTGCTCGCCGAGGCCCGCGACCGCGGCTGGCAGGAGTGCGTGGGCATCGAGCCCAGCACGTTCGCGTCCACCTACGCGCGCGAGCGGCTCGGCCTCGACGTGCGCACCGAGGAGCTGTTCACCGCTGATTTGCCCACCGGGCACTTCGACGTGGTCGTGATGGGCGACGTGCTCGAGCACCTCACGCGCGCCAACGCCGCGCTCGACCGGATCGGCGAGCTCCTGCGCCCCGGCGGGCTGATCGCGCTCGAGCTGCCCGACGCCGGCTCGCGGGTCGCGCGCCTGCTCGGGCCGCGCTGGTGGTCGGTGATCCCCACCCACATCCACTACTTCACGCGCCGCAGCGCCGCGACCATGCTGCGCCGCCACGGGTACGAGCCGCTCTTCGTCGCGACCGACCCGAAGTCGTTCACCGTCCGCTACTACCTGGACAAGGGCGGCGGGTACCTGCCGGGCGTCTCGAAGGCGCTGATCGCGATCGCCGAGCGCCTCGGCGTCGCCGACCGGATGTGGACGCCGGACTTCCGCGACCGGATGGTGATGATCGCCCGCTACGGCGCGGCGTAGAGCTCGAACCGCTCGCTCTCGGCCACGAGCTCCCAGCCCGCCGACGCGGCCCAGTCGCCCTCCCGGACCGGCGGCAACTCCGGCCGGCCGCGGCCGACGATCAGCAGGTCGTAGCCGCCGCGCTCCAGCGCCGCGAGGAAGTCGCCGCGCTCCTCGTAGCGCTGCTGCATCTCGTCGACGAGCGGGCCCACGTACTCGACCTCGTTCTCAAAGCGCGGCCCGAACGACGGGAGCACCGGCGAGAGGCCGTCGTCGTTCCAGGCGCCTGAGAGCCCGATGCGCGCGCCGCCCGGCGCCCGCTCGATCACGGCGTCGATCACCGCGTCCCCGCCCAGGTAGCGGTCGCGGTTGAAGCGCGCCTGCACCTCATTGCCGACCACGGCGACGACGAGCAGGACGGCCGCGAGCGCG
>PKER01000368.1 GCA_002919115.1 bacterium | reverse complement strand
GGGGCGGCCCCGGGGCGGGCGGGCGATGCCATGCACCCAGCTTCGCACGATCGCGGCCTCGCCGCCAGCTTCGCGGTGAGCGGTTAGGGTTGCTCAACCGATGAGGGCGGTCGTGATCACGCGCAACGGCGGCCCCGAGGTGCTCAGGGTGGAGGAGCGCCCCGATCCGCACCCGGGTCCCGGCGAGGTGCGCATCGAGGTGCGGGCCGCCGGCGTGAACTTCGCCGACCTGATGGCGCGCGCGGGCACCTACCCGGACGCGCCGCCGCTGCCCGCGGTGGTCGGCTACGAGGTGGCCGGGGTCGTCGACGCCGTGGGGGACGGGGTGGAGGAGATCTCCCCGGGCGACCGGGTGCTCGCCGCGACCCGGTTCGGCGGCTACGCGAGCCTCGCGGTGGCGCCCGCCGACGCGGTGGTGCCGATCCCGGAGTCGATGGGCTTCGAACAGGCGGCGGCGATCCCGGTCAACTACGCCACCGCGTACGCGGCGGCGATCCTCATGGGCGGCCTGCGGGAGGGCGACCGCATCCTGATCCACGCGGCCGCGGGCGGCGTGGGGATCGCGGCTATCCAACTCGCGCGCCACGTGGGCGCGGAGATCTTCGGGACGGCGTCGGCGGGCAAGCACGATGCGATCCGCGCCCAGGGCTGCCACCACCCGATCGACTACCACCGCGTCGACTTCGCCGAGGAGGTCATGCGGCTGACCGGGGGCGAGGGCGTCGACGTCGTCCTCGACGCGGTCGGCCCGACGAGCTTTCGCCGCAGCTACCGGGTCCTGCGGCCCGGCGGGCGGCTGGTCATGTTCGGGCTCGCCGAGACCCAGACCGGGCCGGGGCGCGACCTCGGCGCGCTCGCCAAGGGGCTCGCGCGGATGCCGCTCGCGACCATGCCGTGGTGGAAGTCGCTCGCGATGATGAACGAGAACAAGGGCGTCTTCGGCCTCAACATGCTCAAGTGGTGGGACCGGGAGGGGCTCGGCCGGCTGCTGCCACCGCTCCGCGAGCTGCTCGCGGAGGGGAAGCTCGAGCCCGTGGTGGCCGCGGCCTTCCCGTTTGAGCGGGCGGGTGACGCCCACCGCTACCTGGCGGAGCGGCGCAACATCGGCAAGGTGGTGCTCACGCCGTGATCCTCGCCAGCATCGGCAGCCTCTATCAGCGGGCGATCGAGGACACGGGCCGCGAGCCCGAGTTCCTCTTCCTCGTCTCGTTCCTGCTCAGCTTCGGGTTCATCCGCACGAGCGCGCACATGATCCGCGCGCAGGTGCGCTGGTGGCCGGGGAACGTGGAGGTGGGCGGCACCCACATCCACCACCTGGTCTGGGGGATCCTGCTCCTGCTCGTCTTCGGCTACGTCGGCGCGGTCGTCGACCCCGCCTCGCCGTGGCACGAGCTCGCGATCATCCTGTTCGGGGTGGGGGCGGGGCTCACGCTGGACGAGTTCGCGCTCTGGCTCAACCTCCGCGACGTCTACTGGGAGAAGGAGGGGCGGCGCTCGATCGACGCGGTGATCGTGGTCGCGGCGCTCTCCGGCCTTGCCGTGGTCGGCTTCGGCGCGTGGGTCGAGGTCGCAGACAAGGTCGAGCGCGAGGTGTTCGCGATCGTGGGCTCGGCCGGCCTGGTCGGCGTGGTCATCGCGCTGGTCAACGCGGCGAAGGAGAAGTGGTGGATGGCCTTGGCCACCCTGTTCATATGGCCGGTGGGGCTCGTCGGGGCCGTGCGCCTGGCGAAGCCGACCTCGCTCTGGGCCCACCACCTCTACAGCGAGAGCAAGCGCGAGCGCGCGCGGGAGCGGTTCGCGAAGAAGGGGGGGAAGCGCAGGTGGTGGCGGCGGAAGGGCGCCGGGCGGGGCGGAGCCGCCCACGAGGGGTCTTGACGGCGCGCGCGTCGCTGCTACTCTGCCGGGAGCCGATGATCCTACGGCCCGACAGCCTGGCCCTTCTCCTTCTCCTCCCCCGTTTGGGGGAGTGAATCGCCAGGCGGCGCGATAGCCGCGAGCACACAGCAGGTCATCGGTTCGAACTAGAGAAGGAGACACTTCGATGAGCGTCGCGGGACGCAACTCGCAGGACAATCAAGACCGAGTACAGATCTTCGACACGACCCTGCGCGACGGGGAGCAGTCGCCGGGGATCTCGCTGAACACCCAGGAGAAGGTCGAGATCGCGCAGCAGCTCGCGCGGCTCGGCGTCGACGTGATCGAGGCTGGCTTCCCGATCACCTCGCCCGGCGACTTCGAGGCGGTGGAGACCATCGCCCGCCAGGTCGAGGGACCGGTGATCGCGGCGCTCGCGCGCACGCACAAGGCGGACATCGACGCGGCCTGGAACGCGGTGAAGGACGCGGCGCGGCCGCGGATCCACACCTTCATCTCGACCTCCGACATCCACATCGAGCACCAGCTCAAGACGACGCGCGAGGACGTCAAGGGCCAGGCGCGCGCCGCGGTCGCGCTCGCGAAGTCCTACTGCGATGACGTCGAGTTCTCGCCGATGGACGCCACGCGCGCGGACGTGGAGTTCACGGCGGAGGTCTGCGCGATCGCCGTCGAGGAGGGCGCGACCGTCATCAACATCCCGGACACGGTCGGCTACACGACGCCGGAGGAGTACGCGGCGTACCTGCGGCGCCTGTACGAGCTCATCCCGGGCCTGGAGAACGTGACGCTGTCGGTCCACTGCCACGACGACCTGGGCATGGCGGTCGCCAACTCGTACGCCGGCGTGCTGGCCGGCGCCCGGCAGGTCGAGTGCGCGGTCAACGGGATCGGCGAGCGCGCGGGCAACTGCTCGCTCGAGGAGATCGTGATGCTCCTGCGGACCCGCAAGGACATCCACGGGGTCGACACCAACATCAAGACGCGTGAGCTGGCCCGCACGAGCCGCATGGTGTCGCGCCTCACCGGCTACCAGGTGCCGCCGAACAAGGCGGTCGTTGGCCGCAACGCGTTCGCGCACGAGTCGGGTATCCACCAGGACGGCGTGCTCAAGGAGCGCTCCACCTACGAGATCATGGACCCGCGCGACGTCGGGCTCGACTCGAACTCGATCGTGCTCGGCAAGCACTCCGGGCGCCACGCGCTGCGGGACGCGCTGGAGCAGCTCGGCTTCAAGGTCGAGGGCCAGGCGCTCAACCAGGCGTTCAAGCGGTTCAAGGAGATCGCGGACCGCAAGAAGCAGGTGACCGCGCTCGACCTCGAGGCGATCGTCTCCGACGAGATGCGCGAGCGCGTCGACACCTACGCGCTGTCGTGGTTCGAGGTCGAGGCCGGCTCGCGCCGCGAGCCTTCGGCGCGCGTTGCGGTGCGCATGCCCAACCGCGAGGAGTCGGTGGGGTTCGCGCACGGCGACGGCCCCGTCGACGCGATCTTCGGCGCTATCCGCGACGCCGTCGACACGGAGTGCGAGCTGCGTTCGTACACGGTTTCCGCCGTCACCGAGGGGGCCGACGCCCTCGGCGAGGTCACGGTCGTGCTGCACGCGCACGGGCGGCTTGCGTCCGGCCAGGGCGTGGCGACCGACATCCTCGAGGCATCCGCCCGGGCCTACATCCGCGCGCTGTCCAACGCCCTCGACGGCGCCGCGATCCGCGAGGCCGAGGGCGTGATCGCCGACGCGGCGACCGAGCGTACCCCGGGCCCCTAGCGGCCGCGGTGTACGGATCAGCGAAGGGGCGGCTTCGGGCCGCCCTTTCGCTGTCGGGACCCCCGCGCGACCGCGCCCCGCGGGCCCTCGGCCCGGCCCGCCGCGGCGACCCGAGTGAGGCGGATTTGTTCGCCTATGTCGTACGAATCCGCCTCAC
>PKER01000243.1 GCA_002919115.1 bacterium | reverse complement strand
GATCAGGCGCGGCGCGCGGCCCGGCGCGTCGGGCTGCACGCGCAGCGCGTTCAGCGTCATCGCGAGCATCTCGTAGTGGCCGACGAGCATCAGGAACTCGATGAGCTCGCGCTCGCCGAGATGACGGGAGAGCTCCGCCCAGCGCTCGTCGGACAGGTCGCGCTCCGCGTGCAGCTCGTCGGCGGCGGCGAGCAACGCGCGCTGGCGCGGTCCCCACCCGTCCGCGTCGGGGCCTTCGCGCACGCGGTCGATCTCCCCCTCGCTCAGGCCGGCGAGCCTGCCGAGGCGGCGGTGGTGCTCCCACTCGTAGGCGCAGCCCGCGTTGTGGGCGACGCGCAGGATCACGAGCTCGGTGTCCGCGCGGGACAGCCGCCCGCCCGGCATGAGCGCGGCGGCGAAGCGCAGCCAGCGCCGGAACAGCTTGCGGTGCCGGGCGAGGGTCGTGAACACGTTCGCCCGCCCGCCCGCGGGGATCCCGATCAGCGTGACGATCGCGTCGTTGAGGACGCCGATCTCGGCTCGCCCGCCGGGCGCGATGCGCGGCGCGGCGCGTGCCCCTTCCCCTTGCACTGCGCGAGCGTACCACTCTGCGAACGCTCGTGTTCATGAATAGCCCGCAGCCCGTTGGGCGACCCCCGCGCAGCCGCCTGACGCGCACGGACTCGCGAACGGCCCCGCAGCGAGCGACGGGCTAGGCTGCCCTCGCGATGCGTATCTTCCTCGCCGGCGCGACCGGTGTGATCGGACGGCAACTCGTACCCCTGCTGCGCGGCGCCGGGCATGAGGTCGCGGGCACGACGCGCAAGCCGGAGCGCGCGGAGCAGCTCGCCGCGGCGGGCGCCGAGCCCGTGGTGGTCGACGTCTTCGACCGCGACGCGATCCACGAGGCCGTCGCCGCCGCGCGCCCAGACGTGATCATGCACAAGCTCACCGACCTGGCCGAGCAGGACTTCGCGGCGAACGCGCGCCTGCGCATCGAGGGGACCCGCAACCTCGTCGACGCGGCGCGCGCGGCCGGGGTCGAGCGGATCGTCGCCCAGTCGATCGCCTGGATCTACGCGCCGGGCGACGGCCCGGCCGCCGAGGATGCGCCGCTCGACATGGACCTGCCCGCGATCAAGGGCGTCATGGCGCTCGAGGATGCCGTCGCCGAGCTCCCCCACTGGGTGGTGCTGCGGTTCGGCAGGCTCTATGGCCCGGGCACCTGGCACGCCGCCGACGGCGAGCACGCGCGGCTCGCCCGGGCCGGCGAGTTCCCGGCCACGCAGGAGTGGGACGCCCTGCTTCACGTAGCCGACGCGGCGACGGCATCGCTCGCGGCGCTCGACTGGCCGACGGGCCCGGTCAACGTCGTGGACGACGAGCCCGCCCGGGGCACCGACTGGGTCCCGGTCTTCTGCGAGGCGGTGGGCGCCCCGGCGCCCGCGGTCGCCGAGGCCGCGCGCGAGGGGCGCGCCGTCTCCAACGCGCTCGCCCGCTCCCGCGGGTGGGAGCCGCGCTACCCGAGCTGGCGCGAGGGCTTCCGAGCGCCGAACGGGCCCGGCTGATCACCGGGCCCGTCGGCACCCATTCAGGGGAGGGAAGAACGCGGGGGCGCTCGCTCAGCGCGTACCCCCGGCGCGGCGCGGACAACGCCGCCCGCGAGCGCAGCCCTACGTGAGGCGGATCCGTTCGCCTATGCCGCACATATCCGCCTCACCTCCGCGCCTGAGGCGGATTTGTTCGCCTATGTCGTACATATCCGCCTCGCTCGGGTGGCGGGGCGGTTAGTGGTCGCGGCGCGGGCGCTTCGCGCCGTGCCGGGGGCTAGTCGATCGAGATCAGGTCGACGACGAAGACGAGCGTCGCGTTGCGCCCGATGGCAGGCGGCGCGCCCCGCTTGCCGTAGGCCATCTTGGGCGGGATCACGAGCTGGCGCCGGCCGCCCACCTTCATGCCGATCAGGCCCTCTTCCCAGCCCTGGATCACCTGGCCCTGGCCGACCTGGAAGGTGAAGGGCTGGCCGCGGTCGTAGGAGTTGTCGAACTCCTCGCCGGACTTGAAGTCGACGCCGACGTAGTGCACGGAGACCGTGTCGCCCTCCTTCACCTCGTCGCCCTCGCCCTCCTCGAGGTCCTCGACCTGAAGCTCCTTCGGCGGGTCGCCCTCGGGCACCTCGACCGACGGCTTTTCGGGCGTCTCGGCGACGGCCTCGCTGCCGCTCGTGCTGCTTTCGTCGCCGCCCCCGCGCGCGAGGACGACCACGACCACCACGACGACAAGCAGCGCGGCGGCTCCGATCAGGGTGATGACACGACGATCCATGCGGGCGCGGATCCTAGAGGGTCGGAACCGCGCAGGCGTTAAGGCCTACTACTTCGCGGGCTCCTCGGCGATGCGCGCGCGCCGCGGGGCCTTCCCGCTGCCGGCGAGCCGCTGGGCCTGGCGCTCGGGGCTGATCCGGATCACGTTCCAGGCGAGCCCGAGCTTCTCCAACAG
Source organism: bacterium (assembly GCA_002919115.1). Taxonomy (GTDB): domain Bacteria; phylum Actinomycetota; class Thermoleophilia; order Solirubrobacterales; family 70-9; genus RSA11. The sequence continues at coordinate 1,328 of PKER01000243.1, read as the reverse complement.
CCAGATCACGCCCGCGGAGAGGTCGATCTCCCACCAGCGCATGCCCTGGACCGCGGCCCGCGGGAAGGCGTGGTGGTTGTGGTGCCACGACTCGCCGAGCGACGGGATCGCGAGCCAGAAGACGTTCGTCGACTGGTCGTCGGTCTCGAACCGCCGGCGCCCGTAGAAGTGGCAGACGGAGTTGATCGACCAGGTCACGTGGTGGATCAGGAAGATGCGCACGAAGCCGCCCCACAGAAGCCCCGTGAGCGCGCCGGTCAGCGTGCCCGTGAGGGCGAAGCCGAGCCCGAACGGGATCAGGAGGCCGAGGATCACGATCGGGATGAACAGGCGGTTGATCCGCATCATCCCCGGGTCCTCGAGCAGGTCGGGCGCGTACTGGCGCTTGGTGGCCTGGCCCTGCGTGTCGAACAGCCAGCCCATGTGGGCGTACCAGAGGCCCTTCAGCGTGCCGCGCAGGCCCGGGCCGTGGCCGTGCGGGGAGTGCGGGTCGCCCTCGTCGTCGGCGAAGGCGTGGTGCTTGCGGTGGTCGGCGACCCAGTCGATGACCGAGCCCTCGACCGCCATAGAGCCGAGCACGGCGAAGAGGTAGCGCACCCAGTTCTTCGTCTGGAACGCGCGGTGCGTGAACAGCCGGTGGTAGCCGACCGTGATGCCGAGCGCGGTCGGCACGTACATCACGACGAGGATCGCGATGTCCGTCCAGCTCACCAGCGAGTTCCAAAGCAGGACGATGGCCGCGATGAACGCGAGGAACGGGATGATCACGGCGGCGAGGGTGACGTTGCGCTGAAGCCTGGTCATGCCCGGGATACTGCCCCGCCGAGGCGCCGCCCAGATCGTCACGCCGCCTACTTTCGACGGCGCCGATTTTGTAGCTTCCCTATGAAATGGTGCGCCCCCCTCGCCCGTACCAGGCGTCCCTCGCCCAGGTAAATCGAAGCCTCGCTACACCTCTGCGCGAGGCGCTCCCCCCGCTCACCGAGGAGATCATCGCCGCGATCCGCGCCTCGGTGCCCGAGTACGCGCAGCCGCTGGAGGGCAGCTTCGGCCGCGGCGTGCGCATGGGCGTATCGGAGGCGCTCACCCGCTTCGTCGACATGGTCGCCGACCCGCCGGGCCCCGACCCGGCTGCCTGGGAGCGCGTCTACTTCAACCTCGGCGCGGGCGAGGTCCGCGCCGGGCGCACGCTCGAGTCGCTGCTCGCCGCCTACCGCGTCGGCGCGCGCGTCGCCTGGCGGAGGCTGCGCAGCGCCGGCGAGCGCGCCGGGCTGTCGCCGTCGACGATGTACGCGCTCGCGGAGGCGATCTTCGCCTACATCGACGAG
>PKER01000342.1 GCA_002919115.1 bacterium | reverse complement strand
TACGCCACCGGCGGCCCGGTGGGGGTGGGCTGAAGCGGGCCGTTGGGTGGGGATGGGCGGGGCGGGGGGAACCGGCGCGTCCCCCGGGGGCCGTGGGTACGTTTCGCGCCGCACGGAGGGAGTACTTGGTTTCCCGTAGGACGAACGCTGACTTCTACGGCATTTCGTTAACGGGCAAGACGGGCCGGAGCCGATGGCCCGGGCGTGTGCGGTGTTGGATCGGAGAGCGGCGGCGCGTTAGTGGCGGCCCCGGCGGGGCAAGGGAGTGCCACGTGACTGAGTACCCGCTCGGGCGCGTGCTTGGCGGCCAGCTTTCGTTCGCCGCGAGCCTAGCCCGATTCACCGTCGCGGCCCTTGGGGCCGCGTTATTTATTGCCTTTACGCCTGCGCGCCCACCGCTGGGGCGCAGGAAACCGCGCCTGCCGATGTCGGCTTCGAGGCTGCGGAGAGCTCGGCGATCGTGGCCGGCGCGACCGCCAAGGCCAGGAAGGCCAGGAATGCGGGCCGCAAGGCCGGCCGGGTCCGCGCCTACGGCTCGACGACCACGGTGCGGCCCAAGTCCGTCAAGGGCGGCAAGGCCCAGAAGCGGATCCGGCTGATCGCCGCGCGCAACGAGTTCGAGTCGTTCCAGCTCCGCATCCAGGCCAAGCGCAAGCTCAAGCGCGTCCGCGTGAGCCTGGCCGGCCCGCTCAAGGGGCCGCACGGCGCGCAGATCGACGAGGACGACGTGACGCTCTACCGCGCCGCGACCTACCAGGTCAAGGCCTCCGCGGGCAAGCCCCGCTCCTCGCGCCAGGGCGCCCAGGGCCTGTGGCCCGACGCGCTGATCCCCGAGATCGACCCCTACTACCACGAGGACCGCGCCGCGTTCCCGATGTTGATCAAACGCGGCGGGTCGCGGCTCGTCTGGGGCGACGTCTTCGTCGACCGCGGCCTCCCGCCGGGCACCTACAAGGGGGCCGTCAAGGTCGGCTCCGCAAGGGGCCTGGTCGGCCGCGTCCCGATCAAGGTCATCGTGATCGACCACACGATGCCGTCGACCAGCAGCCTGCGCAGCGCGTTCCTCAACACGCCCCCGGGCTACGTCCCGTGCCGCGCCCACTGGGCGGTCGACTGGTGCTACCAGGAGGCCGACCGCAACTGGCGCCTCGCCTACCTCTACACGCGCGCCGCGCTCGAGAACCGCGTGACGATCCCGAACCTCGTCCCCGGCGGGTTCGACCAGCCGCCCGACCCGGCCAAGTTCCGCGAGTACGTCCTCCCGCTGATCGACGGCGACGACGCGGGCGGCATCGCCGGCACCGCGCCCCCGCGCCTGCGAGGCGCGCGGCTCACCTCGGTGGTCGCCATGTGGCAGTGCATCGTCGCCGGCAACGGCTGCCTCGCCGAGTGGCGCCGGCTGGCGAACAACCACGGCTTCGCCGACCGCTTCATCTCCTACGTCTGCGACGAGCCGACGCTGCAGAGCCAGCCCGAGTACTGGAACGACTGGGCCGACTGCCGCGACAACTCCGCGCTCGCCCGCCAGCGCTTCCCCGAGTCCAAGACCCTGGTCACCGCGTGGATCCAGAACGCGCGCCAGGCGGAGCGCGAGAAGCTGGTCGCCGTCGAGCGCGACATCGACCTGATCGCCCCGCTCGTCAACTACCTCGCCAACCGGCCGGGCAACCCCCAGGCCGGCAACCAGCGCCCCGCCTACAACGACTTCCTCGGCTCCAGCCCGCGCAAGGAGATGTGGGCCTACACCGCCTGCCCGCAGTTCAGCTGCGACGAGTTCGAGGCCCCGTACTTCGACGGCTGGCCCGCCTACGCGATCGACCAGCCGGCCCCGCTCGCGCGGGCGATGGGCTGGATCGCCCACTACTACCGCCTCGACGGCGAACTCTACCACAACGTCTCGCTGGCGCTGCGGACCGCGTGGAAGGACCAGTACCGCTGGGGCGGCAACGGCGACGGCACGCTGTTCTACCCCGGCGCCCCGAAGGGCTTCCGCGGCTCGCCCGCGATCGGCGGCGAGCACGACATCCCGATCGAGTCGATGCGCCTCAAGCGCATCAGGGACGGGCGCGAGGACTACGAGCTCATGCGCGCCGCCTCGCGAAGCGGCGCGAACGGCGCGGACAAGGTCGAGGCCGCCCTGCGCGACGCCCTCGGCGGCCGCGACAGCGCGATGTACTCCGCCGCGATCTCGCAGCGCAAGGTGAACAAGATGCGCTGCAAGGTGATGCGGGTGCTCGACCCGGTACGCGTCCCGAGCTGCTGACCCGGCGCCGCTGAGGCCGCCGTCACGCCCGCCCAGCGCCGCCCGCGCGCATTGTTGCGCGCGCAAATCAAATGAGCTAAGGTGCTGCGCCACAAAAGGCGGACATCGGTGGTCGCCCCTGGGAGGGACGGCGGCCACCCGGACCAGGAGAAAAAAGGCATACATGAGGCGGAGGAGTCAGCCGCGCGCTGCTGCCGTGCTGCGTGCAGCGGTGCGCGATCTGGTTGCGAAGTTCGAAGGTTGTGAGCGGGGCGCCATCCGTGGCGCGCAGGGACCCGCAGGCATCCCCGGCGGCTCGCCGGCAGGGGCCGCCGCGCGGCTCGCGTCGCAGCCCGGGCGCATCGCGGCGCCGGTCGCGCTCTGCGCGGCGCTGTTCTTGGCGTTCGCGATGCTGGTCGCGGCCGCGGCGACCGCGCCCGCTCCCGCGCACGCCCAGGGCGAGGGCAAGAAGGTCCTGATCTACACCGGGACGACCGGCTACCGCCACACCGAGGCGATCAACCAGGGCCGCCCGGTGCTCCAGGACGCCCTCGAGGACATCGGCTTCGAGGTCGACTGGGAGGACTGCAACGGCCGCGGGACCGGCTCGGGCCAGTGCCAGAACCCCGACAAGAACCCGCGGATCTTCACCGCGGAGAACCTCTCCCAGTACGACGCGATCGTCTTCTTCAACGTCTCCGACTACTGGTCGGGCACCGGCGGCCAGCCGGGGCAGCTCTTCAACGCCGACCAGCGGAACGCGATCATCAACTACGTCCGCAACGGTGGCGGCATCGTCGCCAACCACAACGCCACCGACATGGGCGCCGGCCAGTCCACCTGGAACTGGTGGGACGGCAACCAGAACTCCGTCGTCGGCACGACGATGCCGGGCCACGCGGCCACCGACATCAACAACCGCGCCGACGTCCAGTCCGTCGACCAGCACCACCTGGCGAACCGCCAGCTTCCCGACGTCTGGAAGCTCGGCGACGAGCACTACAACTACGCCCGCAACGTCCGCGGCACGCACCACGTCGTCGCCACGCTCGACGAGCGCACCTACAACCCCGGCGGCAACGCCATGGGCCAGGACCACCCGATCTCCTGGTGCAAGTCCTACGACGGCGACAACGTCGAGGACGGGACGGGCAACCCGAAGTCTTATGACGACGGCCGCACGTTCGTGACCGGCATCGGCCACTTCGGCGCCAACTACACCGAGAACGGCGGCGACAACAACGTCGTCAAGCACCTCGTCGGCGCGATCCGCTGGGCCTCGGGCGAGGGCCGCAAGTCCGACTGCGGCGGCACGATCTGGTCGAACTTCACGCGCACCGTCCTGGTCTCGAACGCCAACAACGCGATCGCGATCGACGTCGCTCCGGACGGCAAGGTCTACTGGACCGAGATCGGCTCGCAGGGCGGTTGGCCGAACTACAACTCCGAGGGCTACATCAAGATGCACGACCCGGAGGGGCCGGCCAACAACCAGACCACCGTGGCCGTCATCCCGACCCGCGCCGACCACTCGAACTCCGAGGACGGCGTGCTGGGCATGAGCCT
>PKER01000016.1 GCA_002919115.1 bacterium | reverse complement strand
GCGTCGACCAGCGCCGCCCGCAGCAGGAACCTCACCAGGGGGAACGTCGGGATCATCAGCAGGAAGGCGAGCAGGGCCTTGACGACGATCTCGCGCACGACCAGAAGGCTCACGTCGGTCTGCACGCCGAGCATGAGCTGCAGGCCCGCGTAGCCGGCGGTGCCGAGCAGCGTGAGCGCGCCCGCGACCGCCGCCGGCACGAACCCGCCCTCGATCTCGAACGCCTCGCGGTAGCGGCCCGCCAAATAGCCGGCCGCGAGCAGGGCGAGCGCGCTCGCGCCGAGCGTCTGCAAAAGCAGCGAGTCGAGCAGAAGGCCGGTGGCGAAGCCCGAGACGGCGCCCACCAGCGCGCCCCCGAGCAGGCCGAGGGCGGCGACCAGCACGAAGAGCACGTCGGGCGACGCCCCGAGGATCGACAGAAACGAGAAGAACGACGCCTGGAGGATCACGGCGACCACGACCATGGCGGCGATCCGCAGCGTGATCGGCCACGTGACGATCACTGCTCCACCCCCGTGCGGTCGGGCCCGCCGGTCAGCACCTGGACGTACTGCAGGCGGCGCAGATCGACGTACGGCTTGACCGCGAGCTGCTGGACCTCGGCGTTCGGGTCGCCCTCCTCGACGACCTCGCCGATCTCGATGCCGTACGGGTAGGCGGAGGCGAGCTCGCCGTCCGTCCAGCCCGCGGTGACCAGGATGTCCCCCTTGCTGATCTCGTCGCCGCCCTCGAAGACCTCGAGGACCAAATCGTCGGGGTCGCCGGCCTCGGGCGCGACGATCCCGTCTGGGCCGTCCGGGAGCACCTTGGCGCTCGCCGCGTTGCGGTGGTCGGTGATCAGGCGCACCTGCGCGGTCGTCGCGGTCACGTCGCTGACCCGGCCGACCAGCGCGCCGGTGCGCCCGCCCGGGGCGACGACCACGTCGTCGCGCTCGACGCCGTCGGCGGAGCCCACGTTGATCGTCACCGTCGAGTACCAGACCGACGGCGACCGGGCGATCACCCGGGCGGTCACCGGGGTGAAGTCGGCGAGCTCGTCCTGCTTGTTCAGGCCGAGCAGGTCGCGGAACTGCTCGTTCTCGGCGAGCGCCTGCTCGGCGTCGGCGAGCTGGGTGCGCAGCTCGGCGACCTCCTTGCGCAGCCGCTCGTTCTCGCCCCGCGCCTCGAAGGTCTCGTCGAACCAGTTGACGAGGTCGCGCGCCGGCTTGAGCGCGCCGGACGCCACCGACTCGAGCGGCGAGAGCACCGTGGAGACGCCGCGCTGGACCGTGTGCAGCGGTCCTGACTGCGGCTCGGAGAAGTGCAGGGACAGCAGGACGAGGGCGCACACGACCAGCCCGACGAGGACCGCGCGGCGCCTTCTGACCTCCTTGCGATACACCCCTGCCTACCCGGCCCGCGCGAGCCGGCCCCGGCCGCGCGCGGCGTTGCGGTTGCTCCGGTGGATGACCTCGAACTCCTCGAGCGAGCGGCCCGAGCCGACGGCCACGCAGGTGAGCGGCGACTCGGTCACCTGCGCGGGCATCTGGCACTCGTCGCGCAGCCGCTGGTCGAGCCCCTGGAGCAGGGCCCCGCCGCCGGCCAGGGTGATCCCGCGGTCCATGATGTCCCCGGCGAGCTCGGGCGGCGTGCGGTCGAGCGTGTTCTTGACCGCGCCGATGATCTGGCTCACCGGCTCGTCGAGGGCCGCGCGCACCTCCTCGGAGGTGATCGTGATCGTCTTGGGCAGCCCGGTGACCATGTCGCGGCCGCGGATCTCGGTGGTGAGCTCCTCGCGCAGCGGCACGGCCGACCCGATCTCCAGCTTGATCTCCTCGGCGGTGGCCGGGCCGATCATGAGCTTGTGCTCGTTCTTGATGTGGTTGACGATCGCCTCGTCCATCTCGTCGCCGCCGACGCGGATCGAGTCGGAGATGACGATGCCGCCGAGCGAGATGACCGCCACCTCGCTGGTGCCGCCGCCGATGTCGAGGATCATGCTCCCGGTCGGGTCGGACACCGGCAGGCCCGCCCCGATGGCGGCCGCCATCGGCTCCTCGATCAGGTACGCCTGGCGCGCGCCAGCGGAGAGGCAGGCCTCCTCGACCGCGCGCTTCTCGACGCCGGTCACCCCCGACGGCACGCACACGACCACCCGCGGGTGCGCGAAGCGGCTCTGGTGCACGCGCTGGATGAAGTGGCGGAGCATCTCCTCGGTCACGTCGAAGTCGGCGATCACGCCGTCCTTGAGCGGCCTGATCGCCTGGATAGAGTTCGGCGTCCGGCCCAGCATGCGCTTGGCCTCGACGCCCACCGCCTGCACCTCGCCCGTGGCTGAGTCGATCGCGACCACCGACGGCTCGGAGAGCACGATCCCGCGCCCGCGCACGTACACGAGCGTGTTCGCGGTCCCCAGGTCGACCGCCATGTCGCGGCCGCGGAAGCGGGTGAGGTTGCTGAAGAATCCCATGTGATCTTCGGGCGCGGTCGTCGGGGTGGGCGGTGCGGATACGAATGGCCGGCCGAGAGCTTGCCGATCCCCGGCCTTCCTTCGCACCCCCTCCTTGCCTTCGGCAACGCGTCTTGCCGAATGTCCGCAGGTGCCTCCTGAAAGCCGCTCCCGGCGTGCTCGCCGGCGAGGCCAGTCTAGCGGCCGAAACCCAAGCCGCAAGCCAAAGTCGAGGGTACTCCGGAACCCTAACCCTAATTCTTCGCTTTAGGGTTTTTCCGCAAGCTCAGGAGCCAAGCGCAAAAGCAGCCTGATGGGGAGGCCGACGATGTTCGAGAAGTCGCCCTCGACCCGATCGACGAGCAGCGAGCCGAGCCCCTGGATCGCGTACGCGCCGGCACGCCCGCGCCACTCGCCGGAGCGCAGGTAGAGGTCGATCAGGCCGGGTTCGAGCTCCGCGAAGGTGACCAGCGAGCGCTCCACCCCGGAGCGCTCGGCGCCCGGCTCCGGCCCGAGCAGGCAGAGCCCGCTCAGGACGGTGTGCGTCCGTCCCGAGAGCGCCTCCAGGCGCTCGCGCGCCGCGTCCTCGTCGGCCGGCTTGCCGAGCGGCTCGGACCCGAGGAAGACGTCGGTGTCGACGCCGAGGACGACGGCGCCCTCGCCCGCCGCCTCGAGGCCGGCGCGCGCCTTGCGCCGCGCGTTCTCGACGACGAGCTCGGCGGGCTCCAGCCCGCCCTCGAGCTCCGGGACCTGCGGCTCGACGACCTCGAAGTCGACGCCGAGCCAGGTGAGGATCTGCCGGCGGCGCGGGGATGCCGAGGCGAGGACGAGGCTCAAGGGCGGGCTGGCGCGCGGCTCGCTAGAGCTCGGGGAACCAGATGCCGATCTCGCGCTCGGCCGACTCGTCGGAGTCGGAGCCGTGGACCATGTTGTAGGTCACCTCGAGCGCGAAGTCGCCGCGGATCGAGCCGGGCGCGGCCTCGAGCGGGTTGGTGGAGCCGATCACCTGGCGCGCGGCCTGCACGGCGTTGGGGCCCTCGAAGACGGCCGCGACCAGCGGGCCGCCGGTGATGAACTCGACGAGCTCGCCGAAGAACGGCTTCTCGGTGTGCTCGGCGTAGTGCTCGTGCGCGATCTCCTCGGTCGCCTGCATCAGCTTGAGGGCCGCAAGACGGAGGCCCTTGCGCTCGAACCGGGCCAGAAGCTCGCCCGTGAGGTTGCGCTCAAAGGCGTCGGGCTTGATCAGGATCAGGGTTCTGGACACGAATCAATCCTCGCTTTCGTTGCGCCAACTTGCGCGGGGGTTCTACAAGGTCTGCGCCGCGCCCGATGGCAGACGGAGCGACTAGGACGCCGACGCGTCGCCGCTCGAGCGGCTCGAGC
>PKER01000349.1 GCA_002919115.1 bacterium | reverse complement strand
GCCCCGCGCGCCCCGCCGCCCGAGTGAGGCGGATTTGTTCGCCTATGTCGTACGAATCCGCCTCACCCAGCGAGGTGAGGCGGATTTATGCGGCTATGTCGAACAAATCCGCCTCACTCGGGCTGGCGCTGCGGCTTCGGGGCCCGCGGGGCCGCGTTGGGGTCGGCGTGGCGTTGAGGTCGGCGCCGGGTTGGGGTCGGCGTGGCGTTGGGGTCGGCGTGGCGTTGGGCAGTGCGGGCGTCAGCCGGGGAGCTCTGGGCCGCCCGCGCCGGGCAGGCCCGGGCCGCTGCGCGCCCACTCGATCTGGCCCTCGCCCTCGGCGCGGGAGCGCTCGACGACGCCGTCCCACTCGTGCAGCATCCGCTTGAGGCGGGCGACGGCCTCGGGTGGGTTGCTCGCGCAGGCGGCGGCGAGGTTGAGCGCCGCCTCCTCGGTCGCCGCGGCCGGGGCGACCTTGTGGACGAGGCCCCAGCGGAAGGCCGTGTCGGCGTCGATCTCCTTCGCCGTGAGCAGCAGGTACTTGGCGACCGAGAGCCCGCAGAGGGTAACCAGGCGCGCCGGCCCCACGGGGACGTTGAGCGCGGCGCCCGGGAAGCGCAGGCGCAGGTTGGAGCCGCCCACGCGCAGGTCGCAGGCGACGGCGATCTCCGCCCCGCCCCCCACGCAGGCGCCGTGGCAGGCCGCAACGGTCGGCTTCGGGAAGCCGACGATCGCGTCGTAAAGCTGAGCGAAGAGCTCCATGCGGCGCACGTGCCCCGCCTCGTCGAGCTCCTCGCGCACGTCGGCGCCCGCCGAGAGGCCCATGTGGTCGGTCGAGGAGATCACGAGCGCGCGCACCTCGTCGTCGGCGCACGCGGCCTCGATGTGCTCGAGCAGCTCCTCGAGCATCCGCGTGTTGATCGCGTTGCGCGCCTCGGGGCGGTCGAGGCGCAGCAGCGCCACGTGGTCGGCGACGTCGTAGGTGGTGAGCTCAGGCATCGTCCGCGGAAGCTAGCCGCTCGACCAGGCGCTCGGCCTCATCCGCGGCGGCCTCGATCAACGCGCGTACCTCGGCCTCGGGCTCGGTGAAGCGGCCGAGCACCCACGCGGAGACGATCTGCGGGTCGGTGCTGTCGGGCCGGCCGACGCCGACGCGCACGCGCCAGAAATCCGGGCTGCCGAGCCCGTCGCGCAGCGACTTGAGCCCGTTGTGGCCCGCCGCTCCCCCGCCCAGCTTGACGCGGATCTCGCCGAACGGCAGGTCGATCTCGTCGTGGATCACCACGATCCGGTCGAGCGGGAGGCGCAGCGCGCCGCGCGCGGGCCCCACGGACCGGCCGGACTCGTTCATGTAGGTCTGCGGCAGGAGCGCGGCCACGCGTGGGCCGCCGGGCCGGGTGCGGCCCTCTGTGTACAGCCCCTTGAACTTCTCCTTGGCGCGCGGCAGGTCCCACCGGCGCGAGAGCTCGGCGACGACCTCGAAGCCGATGTTGTGCCGGGTCGCGGCGTAGCGGCGGCCCGGGTTGCCCAGGCCCACGATGAGGATCCGGTCGCCGGCGTCGTCCGCTGGGTCGTCGTCGCCCTTGCGGCGGCGACGGAAGAGGGACATCGCCCGGGACTACTCCGAGGCCTCGGCCTCGCCCTCGTCCCCGGACTCCGCCTCGCCCTCGGCCTCCTCGCCGACCAGCTCGGTCTCCTCCTCGACCTCGGGCTCGGCCGCGGCGGTGACGCGCGGCGGCGTGATCGTGGCGATGGTGATGTCGCTCAGCTCCACGCCCTCGGCGGTGACGAACGTCACGCCCTCGGGCGGGGTCACGTCGGCGAGCGTGAGCGTGTCGTTGATCTCCATGCCGGAGGCGTCGACGGGGATGGTCTCCGGGATGTCCGTCGGCAGCGCCTCGATGTCGACCTGGTGGGTGACGAGCTCCAGCACGCCGCCCTGGCGCACGCCCGGCGAGTCGTCGCCGCCCACGAGCTCGACCTGCACCTCGGCCTGGATCGGCTTGTCGAGGCGCACCTCGAGCAGGTCCAGGTGAAGCAGATCACCGCGCACCGGGTGGCGCTGCTGCTCCTTGACGAGCACCGGCTGCGGGTCGCCGCCGTCGAACTTCAGATCGAGCAGCGCGCTGCCAGTCGCGAGGACGGCGCGGACGTCGCGCGCGTCCGCCTTGAAGGCGCGCGCCTCCTTGCCGCCGGAGTAGACGACGCCCGGGACCACGCCCTGGCGGCGCAGGCGGCGGGACGTGCGCGAACCGAACTCGGTGCGCTCCTGAACCTCGAGTGTTGGACGATCGGAAGCCATCAGCGACGGATGAGGATAGAGAGTCCCGCTGCAAACGCGCGTGGCGGCCTACCGGACCCGCTATCCATCGCCACAATGGCGCGGGTGACCGGAGCGGAGCGACAGTGAGGGCGCTGGTGATCGGCGCCGGCAAGGTCGGCGTCAACGTCGCGCGCACGCTCACCGGCGACGGGCACGACGTGGTCGTCGTGGACAACGACGAGCGGCGGGCCGCGGACCTGCAGCCCGAGCTCGACGCGCTCGTCGTCCACGGCAACGGGGCGAGCCCGCGGCTGCTCGCCGAGGTGAACGCGGGCGACGCCGACCTCGTCGCGGCGGTGACCGAGGTGGACGAGGTCAACGTGATCGCGGCCCTCGCCTCGCGCCAGCTCGGCGCCCGCACGACCGTGGCGCGCGTGCGCGACCCCGACTTCTTCGGGCCCGACGAGACGTTCGCGCACGACGTGCTCGGGATCGACCTCGTCATCGACCCCGACCGGGCGACGGCGAGCGACATCGCCCGCGCGCTCGTCCTGCCCGGCTCGGTCGCCGTCGAGCACTTCGGCGACGATCGCATCGTGCTCGCGGAGGTGATCGTCACCCCCGACTCGCCGGTGAGCGGGGTGCCGCTCGGCGAGCGCGAGCGCCCCTTCCCCGCCTACATCGTGGGGATCTCGCGCGGCGAGGAGACGATGCTCACGCGGCCCGACCTGGTGCCCCAGCCGGGCGACCACCTGCTCGTCACGGCCCCGCGCGAGTGCGTGGGCAAGGCGATCGCGCACCTCTGCGGGCGCGTCGAGGAGGTGCGCGACTGCGTGATCTTCGGCGCCGGCTCGATCGGCATGCACCTCGCCCGCCTGCTCGAGGACACGAAGGTGCGGGTCAAGATGTTCGAGCGCGACGAGCAGCGGGCGCGCTACGTCGCCGAGCGGCTGCGGCGCACGACGGTGCTGCACGAGGAGGGGATCAGCCGCGAGGCACAGGAGGCCGCGGGCGTCGACGAGGCCGATGCGTTCGTCGCCTGCGCGGGCGACGACCGGGCGAACCTGCTCGCCGCGCTCTACGCGAAGCGGCTGGGCGCCGACATGTGCCTCGCCGTGGTCTCGCGCGAGGAGTTCACGCCGCTGGTCGACGCGCTGCCGATCGACGCCGCGTACTCGCCGCGGCTGATCACCTCCGAGGCGATCCTGCGCTTCGTGCACGCGCGCGTCGTGCGCGGCATCTACCTGACCCGCTCGGGCTTCGAGGTGATCGAGCTGGAGGCGGAGCCCGGGGCGCCGATCGTGGGCAAGGTGGTTGGCGAGACCCACGGGATGCTCAGCGGCAAGCGCGTGGGCGCCGTGCTACGCGGCGGCGAGGTGCTGATGCCGCCGCAGAGGATCGAGATCCAGGCCGGGGACCGCGTGCTCATGCTCGGCGTCGAGGGCTCGCTCGCCGAGGCCGAGCCGCTGTTCGTGAGCCGATGACGCGGCGCGTGCCCCCGTGGCTGCTCGTGCCCGCGCTCGTCTGCGGGGGCGTGGTGGCGAGCTGCGGCGCGGGGATGCTGTTCTGCGCCGCCGTCGCCGCGCTCGGCGACGGGCGCGCGGT
>PKER01000351.1 GCA_002919115.1 bacterium | reverse complement strand
CGACCGCGGCGCCCGGGGGGCGCGGCGGCTCGAGCGGCGCTCTCGCGAGTCGCTCGACGCACTCAACCGCACCCGCGGGATCTTCGACTCCGGCTACTTCGTCCTCGCGGCGATCGACGGCACGGACGCCGATCGGCGAGCCGCGGCGGGGGTCGCCGTGAACGTGGACTCCGGGGGCGAGGCCGGCCGAATCCTCGTCGTGCCCACGACGGCGCCGAACGACCCGGCGACGCGCGAGCTCCACCGCGACCTGCGGGACCGCGTGGCGGCGCTCGGCGACGAGCTCGAGCTCGAGGCTGCCCTCGGCGGCACCGCCGGCGCGCTCGCCGAGTACGACGAGCGCGCCTCGGCCCGGCTGGTCTGGCTGATCCTGGCGCTCGCGCTGGTGAGCTACGTCGCGCTGGCGCCGATCTTCGGCTCCCTGCTCCTCCCCGCGCTCGCCGTGGTCCTCAACCTGATCTCGGTCGGCGCGGCGTTCGGGGCGCTCGCCCTGCTCTTCCAGGGCGACGCGCCGCTCCTCGGCGGCCCGGGCTACATCGACGTGGTCGCGATCAGCGCGATCTACACCGTGATCTTCGGGCTCTCGCTCGACTACCAGGTGTTCCTGATCACGCGCATGCGGGAGGGCTGGCTGCGCACCGGCAAGACGCCGGAGGCGATCGGTTACGGCCTCGAGCGCACGGCCGCGGTCGTCACCGGAGCGGCGGCGATCATGATCGCCGTCTTCCTCGCGTTCGCGACCTCCGACATCGCGACCACCCGCCAGTTCGGCGTCGGCCTGGCGATCGCGGTGTTCCTGGACGCGACGCTGGTGCGCCTGCTTCTGTTGCCGGCAACTATGCGCCTCTGCGGAGATGCGTGTTGGCGCGGGCCGAAGTGGCTGCGCAAGCTCGCGCACTAGCTTCCAGCTTCCAGCCGCCAGCCGCTGTCCAGTGCTGGTAGCTGGCAGCTGGTGGCTGGTAGCTATTTACGGCAGCTTCAGCGTATGCGGGAACTGTGTAGCGGCGCCCTGATCCCCGAACGGCCCGAACGGGCCCTGCTGCTTGCACGGCGGGGCCGGGACGCCGTTGGTCGAGTTGCTGCCGCGCCAGGCGAAGTCCATGATGCGGTTGAAGAGGTCGAGCGCCTGCTCGCCCGGCGGCTCGTACGGGGTGTGGTTCGCGCGCGGGATGAAGTCCGCGTCGCTCGCGACGGCGGCGTCGATCGTGGTCACCGTCGGCGCGGCGCACTGCCGCGTCTCGAAGCTGGGCAGGCCGTCCATGAGCCTGCCGTAGATCCCCGGCCGGCTGTAGGCGTTCGTACGGCTGAAGGCGGCGCGCCCCGGAGACGTGAAGAAGCTCGCCGGGGAGATGTGCGGCGCCGTGCGCAGGTACTTCACCGAGCGCCCATTGCCCAGGCTCGCCCCGTAGTTGGTGGCCACGAAGCCGTTGCCGAGCAGCGCGGCCAGCTCGCGGCGGTAGGCGCGGATCACCTCGAGTAGCGGGTTGAGCTGGTCCGTGAACGGATCGAGGTCGTCGAGCAGCGGCGGGAAGTCGTCGCGGAAGAGCCGGCGGAAGGCCGGGAAGGCCGAGTCGGCGCGATCGATCACCGGCTCGAGCGCAGCGAACATGCCCTGCAGCTCGGGCGCGAGCGCGCCCATCTCGACGAGCACGGGCGAGAGCTTGCGCGCGGCCGGCGTGAGCTGGCGGACCAGCGGGTCGGCGTGGGCGGAGAACTCGCGGAGCCGGGCCAGCGTCTGCCGGGACTCCACCAGGAACGTCGGGAAGGCCCGGAAGGCGTCGATGATCGCCTGGTCGCGCTCGCCGGTGGTGGTGAACACCCGCTCGCCGGCCTCGATCAGCTCGCTGAGGTCGTTGGTGCGCCCGCGCAGCGCCGCGAAGCTCACCGCGCCGTGCCGGAAGAGCTGGCGCACCGCCTCGCGCTGGGTGTCCAGCGTGGCGAACAGCTCGTCGAAGCGCTCCAGGGTGGGGGCGAACAGCGCGATCGCGTTCGACAGCTCCTCGCCGCGCCGCTCGATGCCGAGCGCCGAGTCCTGCATCCAGGTGCGGAAGGCCTTCCGGGTCTCCCGATCGAACGAGCGCAGGATCTCGTCGAGCTGCACGGTCTCGCCGACCTGCGCCTCGGGCAGGCTGTCGCCCTCCGCGAGCATCGGCCCGTCCTCGTCGCCGAGCGCGAGCTCGACGTAGGTCTCCCCGAGCAGCGTCTTCTGCCGCAGGATCGCGGTCGTGTCGGCGGGCAGCGGAGCGTGCTCGTCGTCGATGGCGAGGGTCGCGATCGCCTTGCCGCCACCGGGCGGCAGGTCGATCGTCGCGACCTTGCCGATCGGCACGCCCGCGACGCGCACGTCGGCCTGCTCGGCGAGCTGCGTGGCCTCCGTGAACGGCACCTTGATCTGGTAGTCGCGGGGCGCCAGCGGCGTCGGGCCGCCGAAGCTGATCCACAGGTACACCGCCAGCCCGAAGCACGACAGCACGAAGCCGACGATGGCGGCTACCTGGAGGGATGTCGGCTTGGTCTTGCTCATCGTTTCACGGTCCCGGAGGAGGCGGCCAGACCTCGGGCGGGCAGACCTCGAAGGGCGTCGGCACGTTGGTCGCCTGGTAGATGGTCTTGAGCAGCTCGCGCGTACCGACCAGGCCGTGGGCGAGCTTGGTCGAGTTGCAGGTGACCAGCACGAGCGCCCGGCGGAAGGGCCCGAAGGCGTCCTGGAAGGCGAACGTCGAGTTCAGGTTGTGGTTCAGCCAGGGCAGGTAGAAGAGGAAGCCCGGCCGCTGGGGCCCCGGGTTGTAGGCCAGCTCGTTGAACCCGTAGTTCAGGAAGCCGAGCGCGTCGCCGAAATCGCGGACCGTGTTCGCGAGCGGGTCGGCGAGCTGCGCGGCGTGCCGCAGCACGGGCTTCGTCTCCTCGACGAACGGGCGGATCTGGGTGCGGATCGGCTCCCTCGTCCGCTCGAAGAACTCCTTCGTCGAGGCGAGCGCGGGGCCGAGCTCGCGAGCCTGCGGGGTGAGCGCCTCCAGGGCGGGCCGTGCCGCCAGGGCGAGCTCGTTGCTCTCCTCGAGCGCGCCGCGGGTGACGGCGAGCGCGCCCGGCAGCCTCCGCAGCGACTCGCGGATCGCCTCGCTCTGGTTGGCGAAGCCCGCGAGCGCCTCGCCCGACGCCGAGACGAACTCCGCGAGGTCGGCGTTGTGGCGGCCGAGCTCCGTGGCGAGCTGGCGGAAGGCGTGGATCGACCCGGCGAGCGCCTCGCGGCGCTTCGCGATCGCGGTGTTCAGCCGCGCCACGTGCCGCGAGAACGGGGCGAGCCGCCGCAGCCCCTGCGAGAGCTCCTCCCCGCGGCCGCGCAGGCCCTCGGCGCCGCCCTGCAGCAGGAGGGTCAAGTAGTCGCGCGTGTCGCCGTCCAGCATCGCCAGGAACTCCTCCGGCTGGACCGTCGGCTCGGTCTGCTCCAGGGGAATGCGCGTGCCCTCCTCGAGCTCGTTCGGCGACTGGCCGGGATCGACCTCGATCACCATGTCGTTGAGCTGGGTGCGCGGGCGGATGAGCAGCTCGGCGTCCTCGCGCAGGAGCGGCTGGTACTTGGGCTCGACCTTGAGCCCGATGATCGCCCGCCCGTCCTCGACGTGGACGGAGTCGATCTTGCCGATCTCCACCCCGGCGACCATGACCGCCTGCCCCTGGCCCGGCGTGATCGCCTGCCCGGTGCGGAACTCGGCCTCGAACTCGAAGAACTCCTGCCCGAAGACCGGCACCCAGCTCGGCAGGGCGGCGCGCTGCTCCCCGATGATGTAGAGCGTCGTCGCCAGGCCGAGGACCACGAGCAGCGCCGCGGCGAGCGCGTCGCGCACGCGC
>PKER01000250.1 GCA_002919115.1 bacterium | reverse complement strand
GGCGCGCCGTCCGGTCTCAGTCGTCATGGCTCGCCCTCGGGCGTCGGTCGGGATGGGGCTTTACCGGGAGAAAAGAAGGGCCCGCGGGCGGGGCCCCTGGCCCCGCAAGCGGGACCTCCTTGAGGAGCAGCACCACCGCGAGCGCGGTCCCGGCGATCGGCGCCGCGACAGCGAACACGGTCCCCACGGCGTCGATGACGTCGGCTCGCACGCCGGAACCGAGGGCCCCGACCGCATCGCCGCCGCCGGCGGTCCCGATCCTCGCCGCGAAGACCGCGCCGAGCACTGCGGCACCCACCGCCCCACCGAGCCCGCGGAAGAACGTGGTCGCGGCCATCGCGACCCCGAGCCGGCGCCGGTCGACGCCGTTCTGGACCGCGACGATGAGCACCTGACCGACCATCCCGAAGCCGAGGCCGAACACGGCCAGGCCGATGCCCGTGGTGACTCGCGAGGGGTCATGCACTACGACCGCGAGCCAGGCGAGTGCAGCGGTCATCAGCGTGAGCCCCGCGACCGGGTAGCGCTTGTAGCGCCCCGTGCGCGAGATGGCACGGCCCGCGTAGTTCGTCGAGATCGCGATCCCGAGCATCGCGGGCACCAGCAGAAGGCCCGCTTCCGTCGGCGTGGCGCCCGTGGCCGTCTGCAGGAACAGCGGCACGAACACGTTGATGGCAAACAGGGCCGCGGTGGCCAGGAACAGGCCCGCACTGGCGATCGCCACCGTGGGCGTCCGCACCAAATCGAGCGGCACGATCGGATCCGCCGCGCGCCGCTCGCGGAACGCGAGCGCCACCGCGAGGACTGCGCTCGCCGCGCCGAGCCCGACGATCGGAGGCGAGTCCCACGCGTACCGCGTGCCACCCCAGATGCAGGCGAGCATGAACGCGGCGGTGGCGCCGACCAAGAGCCCCGCGCCGACGGAGTCCAGACTGCGGTCGGGACGCTCGACGTCGCGCGACGGCAGGCGCAGGTGCAGGCCCGTCAGCGCGAGCAGGCCAAGGGGCAGGTTGACGTAGAAGACCCAGCGCCAGCTCGCGTGATCGACCAGCACGCCGCCGATCAACGGGCCCGCCACGGTGGCAACCGCGAAGGTCGCAGCGATGTAGCCCTGGAAACGTGCGCGCTCGCGCGGGGAGACGAGGTCGCCGATCGCTGCCATCGCGAGGGTCATCAGGCCACCGGCGGCGACACCCTGAACGACGCGCGCGCCGACGAGCATCGCGATGTCTTGCGCGACTCCGCAAAGCGCGGAGGCGCCGAGGAAGATGGCAAGCGAGAGCTCGAGCATCGGCTTGTGGCCGTGGCGGTCGCCGAGCTTCCCCCACAGCGGGGTCGTGGCTGCAGCCGCCACGACATAGGCGGTCACGACCCAGGAAACGTCCGTGATACGGCCCAGGTCGACGGCGATCGTAGGCAGGGCCGTGGCGAGGATCGTCTGGTCGAGGACGGCCGGAAGCATCGCGAGGACGACCGCTATGAAGGGCGTCGCGAGCGCCGTCCCCCTGGGTAGTGCTTGCACTTCTGCCTGGCCCTGAGTCATGGGTCCTCCTTGGGTTTGGGGGCGGGCGTCTACAAAGACTTTAGTCACCCAAAACTTTGTGTTAAGTACATTTTTGTGTGGCTATATACTCGCCGCATGAGCGAGCCACTGGGGAGCCACGGCTCCGGCCTGCGCGAGCGCAAGAAGGAGCGCACCCGTCAGCTGATCGCCGAGCGGGCGCGCGAGTTGTTCGCTGAGCGCGGGTTCGAGGCGGTCCCAGTCGCCGAGGTCGCGCGCGCAGCCGAGGTCTCCGAGCAGACCGTCTTCAACTACTTCGCGACGAAGGAGGACCTCGTCTTCTGGCGCCTCGGGTCCTTCGAGGAGGAGATGCTCGCCGCGGTCCGCGACCGGGCGGCCGGCGAGCCGGCTGTGACCGCCTTCCGCCGGTTCATCATGGCCCAGCGGGGCCTGCTGGGTCGCGTCGACCCGGACTCCCAGGACCAGCTCGTCGCGATGGCGCGCACGATCGACGAGAGCCCCGCCCTGCGGGCCCGGGAGCAGCAGATCTTCGCGCGTTACACCACCGCGCTGGCCGCGCTGCTCGCCGCGGAGCAGGATGCCTCACCGCTCGACGTCGAGGCACAGGCGGCCGCCAGCGCGATGATCGGCGTGCACCGCGCGCTCGTCAGCTACACGCGCGCCCGGGTGCTCGAGGGCGCTCGCTCACCGGCTCTCGCCCGCGAGGTCGCACGAGAAGCGGAGCGCGCCTTCGCCCGCCTCGAGGCGGGCTGGGGCGATTACGCGATCAAGGGCGAGTGACACTGGGCCCGCGCTCGAGCCCAGCGCCTCAGTCGAACACGCCGAGCCCGGCAGCGATCAGCACGATCAGCACCAGGATCCCCATGGTCACGAAGAAATAGCGCAGCCGGGTGCCGAAGCCGGGCTCGTACACGTCGCGGTCGTTCCGATCTGCGGCCATGAGCGAACCGCGGAACGCGCCCCGGCCCGAAGTCGAGGCTCACGGGGCGCGGGTTACGGCCCCCTGACAGCGGGGCAAGACGTTCGCATGGCGCCCGACGTTCGCATCAAGCGCGCCTACGACCCGCCCGCTGCGGAGGACGGCTACCGCGTGCTCATCGACCGCGTCTGGCCGCGCGGCGTGAGCCGCGAGGACCTGCGGATCGACGAGTGGGCTCGCGACCTCGCGCCGAGCGCGGAGCTGCGCCGGTGGTTCGGCCACGACCCCGCGCGCTTCGCCGAGTTCCGCACCCGCTACCGCGCCGAGCTCGAGGGCCAGGCCGAAAAGCTCACCGAGCTACGTTGGCGCGCGCAAGCGGGAACGCTTACGCTCGTCTACGGAGCCCGCGACCGGGAGCACAACAACGCGGTCGTCGTCGCCGAACTCCTCAGAGCTGCCTAGCCGGCGACGGGCGACTGGCGACCGCTCAGCGGCGCCGCTTCGCCCTGACCCGGACCTTGGCCCTGGCGGGCGTCGGGTCCGCGTCGCCCAGCGAGTCGATCGCGTACGCCCGGATCACGTGCCGGCCCGGCTTGAGGCGGTAGGTCGACCTCCGCTTGCAGGCGCGCCACTTGCGCTTGTCGAGCCGGCAGCGGAAGGTCGAGCCCGGCCTCGTCGATCTGAGCACGACGCGCACCTTGGCGCGTCGCTTGCCCCGGGCGACGGGCCGCCTCGGCTTCACCTTGATGCGGGTGTCGGGCAGGGGAACCAGAAGCTCCGGGTCGATGAGCAGCGCCTCGGGCTCGCTCGCGTTGCCGTTCCCGTCAACGGCCCGGTAGATGATCTCGCCTGCCCTCGCCGGGACGAAGGGCTCCGTGTACAGCTCCCACGGGCCGAGCGTGCCGCGGTAGTTGACCCTGTACTCGATCCGGTCGACGCCGCTCCCCCAGCCGTCGTCGGCGGAGATCACCACGCGACCGCCTGCGAGCTCGGCCTCGGCCCGGGGCGGGTCGACCTCGATCGTCCTCAGGGCCTGGGCGACGTCGGGCAGCGGGCCGATCTGGCCCTTCTCGGGGGCGCCCTGCGGCGTGCCCGTGGCACGCAGGAGCGCGACGAGCTCGTCAGCGGCCCAGGGTCCCTGGCCGGTCGCCTTCAGATAGCCCTGGACCGCGGCCACCGCGTTCACGACGATCGCGCTCGCGCCCGAGGTGCCGTTGAACGACCGCGTGTACTGGACCTGCTTGGCCCCGTCCTGCAGGTCGGGAACGCTGCCGCCGGTGGTGGCGATGTCCGCGCCGTACCCCTGCAGGTCGACGCGCGAGCCACGCGAGGTGCTGTCTCGGGGCTCGCGCGTGAGCGGCACCCCCGCCCCGACCATGATCGCGTCGGAGTCGCGAACCGAGCGGTCGAAGCG
>PKER01000110.1 GCA_002919115.1 bacterium | reverse complement strand
CGCAACGGCAGCTCGGCGTCGTCGTCGAAGTGCGGGGCGGCGCGCGCGTAGAGCTCGGCGGCGCGCTCGTGCTCGGCCTGCTGCTGTTCACCCGCGAGGGCGGCGTGTTCGACCTGCCCGCCCTCGTGGTGCCGCTGCTCGCCGTCGCTGCGGTCCGCCTCGGCTGGACCGACACCGGGCTCGTGATCGCGACGCTCAGCGTGTTCGCGTCACTCGGCATCGCCGCCGGGCGCAGCCCGCTCATCGACGACCCCGAGAGCTGGGCGGAGGTGCTCTCCGCGCAGGCCGTGCTCGCCCTGTTTTCGGCGACCGCGCTCCTCGCCGCCGCGCTCACGGCCGAGCGCTCCCGCGCGGTCGAGCGGCTGCGCAGGGAGAGCGAGGACCTGGGCGAGGCCCAGCGCATCGCGAGGGTCGGGAGCTGGACCGTCGATCCCGAGACCGGCAACGTCGACTGGACCGAGCAGCAGTTCCGCAACTTCGGCCTCGAGCCGCGCGACGAGGCCGTCTCGAGGCAGGAGTACGTGTCGCACATCCGCCCCGAGGACGTGGAGGTCGTCCACCGCATCCTCAACGCGACGGAGCCGCTCCCGGAGATGGAGCTGCGCGTCCGGCGCCCCGACGGGCGCCAGGCCGTGCTGGCGGTCTCCGGCGCACCGATCACGACCCGCAGCGGCCGCAAGCTGATCGCGGGCACCACCCGAGACGTCACGGCCGAACGCGAGGCGGCGCGCGCCCTCGCCTCGGCAGAGGAGCGCTTCCGGCGCGCCTTCGAGGACTCCGGGGCGGGCATGGCGATCATCGCGGTCGACGACGACAGGCTCGGCGCCTTCGAGGACGCCAACCAGGCGATGGCGCGCCTCGTGGCGATCCCCCGCGAGAAGCTCATCGGCACCCGCTGGGACGCCGTCGTCCACCACGACGACGCCGAGACGGTCGGCGCGGCGGTGCGCGGCCTCGTCGCGGCCGAGCGCCCGAGCTTCTCGGGCGAGATCCGCCTGCGCGCCGGCGATGACGAGGAGACCCGCTGGGCGGCCTGCAGCCTCTCGCTGGTCCGCGACCTCGACGGCGCGGTGCTCCACGCCCTCCTGCAGGCGCAGGACATCACCGAGCGCAAGCAGGTCGAGGGCCAGCTCCAGTTCCTCGCCGACCACGACACGCTCACCGGCCTCGTCAACCGGCGGCGCTTCGTCGACGAGATCGCCCGCGAGATCGCGCGCGTGCGCCGCTACGGCGGCGAGTCGGCCCTGCTCGTGCTTGACCTGGACAGCTTCAAGCCCGTGAACGACTCGGCCGGGCACGCGGTCGGCGACCAGATCCTGGTCGCGGTCGCCGACGTGCTGCGCACCCGGCTGCGGGCGACCGACATCGTCGGGCGCCTGGGCGGCGACGAGTTCGGCGTCCTTCTGCCCGCGACCGACCGCGACGCGGCCGAGCGGCTCGCCACCGAGCTGCGCGCCGTGATCGGCGAGCGCATGCGCGGCGCCGCCCCGGCGGGGACGCGCGTGACCGCGAGCATCGGCGTCGCGACGTTCGCCGCCGACGACGAGGAGCTCGCCCCCGAGGAGCTGCTCGCCCACGCCGACCTCGCGATGTACGCCGCCAAGGAGGCCGGCCGCGACCGCGTGCGCGTCCACCGCAGCGATCTCGGCAACGAGGGCGGGCGCACCGGGTGGCTGACCCGCATCCGCGACGCGATCCAGGGCGGCGGCTTCGTCCTGCACGCCCAGCCGATCATCCCGATCGCGACCGACGACCGGCGCCCGCGATACGAGCTGCTCCTGCGCATGGTCGACGAGGACGGCGAGCTGATCACGCCCGACCGCTTCCTCTACATCGCCGAGCGCTTCGGCCTGATCGGCGAGATCGACCGCTGGGTGGTGAACGCCGCCGCCGAGCTGCTCGCGGAGCGCCAGGCGGCGGGCGCCGACCCGGCCCTCTTCGTGAACGTCGCGGCCAGCTCGATCGCCCAGCCGGGGTTCGCCAAGACGATCGCCGCCGCCCTGGATGAGGCGGGCGCCGACCCCCGCGGGCTGGTGGTCGAGATGACCGAGAGCGAGGCGCTCGTGAACATCGACCAGGCGCGCGCCTTCGCCGCGCAGCTCAAGGCGATGGGCTGCGGCTTCGCCCTCGACGACTTCGGCGCGGGCTTCGCCTCCTTCTACTACTTCAAGCACCTCGACTTCGACTTCCTGAAGATCGACGGCGAGTTCATCGACGCGGTCGTGGCCGACGAGGCCGACCGCGCCGTCGTGGACGCCCTCGTGCGCGTCGCCCACCGCCTCGGCAAGCGCACGATCGCCGAGCGCGTCCGCGACACGCGCACCGTCGAGGCGCTGCGCGCGCTCGGGGTCGACTACGGCCAGGGCAACCACCTCGGCGTCCCCGGCCCGCTCCCCGAGCCCACCGCCAGCGAGCTCCCCGCCCGGGCCTAGCTTCCGGCCGGCCCCCGCGGCCACTACCATCGGCGCCGTGGCCGATTCACCAGTTCTGCTGATCACGGGAGCCTCGACCGGGATCGGCGCACAGACCGCGCGCCGCGCCGTCGAGGAGGGTTACCGCGTCGCGCTCGCCGCGCGCAGCGAGGACAAGCTGCGCGCCCTCGCCGAGGAGCTCGGCGGCGACGAGGTGGCGCGCGCCGTGCGCTGCGACGTCACCGAGTGGGAGCAGTGCGAGGCGCTCGCCGCGGAGACGCTCGACGCGTTCGGCAGGATCGACGCCGTCTTCGTGAACGCGGGCTTCGGCGCCAAGCGCGGCTTCCTCACGGAGACGCCGGAGTTCTGGCGCGAGATGGTGCTCACCAACGTGCTCGGCGCCGCCTACACGATCCGCGCCACCCTCCCCCACATCCTCGAGCGCGGCACCGGCCACTACCTGCTGACCAGCTCGGTCGCGGGCCGGGTGCAGATGCCGGGGTCGCTGTACTCCTCGACGAAGTGGGCGGTGACCGGGATGGGCGAGTCGCTGCGCCGCGAGCTGCGCCTGATGCACGAGAACGAGCGCATCCGGGTCACGCTGATCGAGCCCGGCATGGTCGACACCCCGTTCTGGGACCAGCGCACCGACGAGCTCGAGACGGCGCTCACCGCCGACGACATCGCCCGCGCGGTGATGTTCGCGCTCACCCAGCCCGAGCGCGTCGACGTCAACGAGATCCTGATCCGGCCCACCAGCCAGAAGAACTGAGCGCCGCGGCCGGCGAGGTGCACGCCATCGTCGGCGCGCCGGGTTAGGCTGCGCTCGGCATGGACGAAAGCGTCGCGTTCGCGGGTGCACTCGAGCAGGCGCGGCTGGTTCGCAACGGGGAGGTCACGCCGACCGAGCTGGTCCAGCTCTACCTGGAGCGCATCGAGCGCCTCGACCCGAAGCTGAACGCCTACCGGGTCGTCTTCGCCGAGCGCGCGCTCGCCGAGGCCAAGGAGGTCGAGCGGCGCATCGCCGCCGGCGAGGGGCAGTCGATGCCGCTCGGGGGCGTGCCGATCGCGATCAAGGACTGCGAGGACGTCGAGGGCGAGGTCACCGCCTTCGGCTCGGCCGCCTTCGACCGGCCGGCGCCCGCCGACAGCGAGCACGTGCGGCGGCTGCGGCAGGCCGGGGCGATCGTGCTCGGCAAGACCAACGTGCCCGAGCTCATGATCTACGGGTTCACCGAGAGCGCCGCCTTCGGCGTCACGCGCAACCCGTGGGACACCAACCGCTCCCCCGGCGGCTCGAGCGGCGGCTCGGCGGCGGCGCTCGCCGCGGGGCTCTGCGCGGCGGCGTCGGCCTCCGACGGGGACACCGTCTCTGCCGTGGTTGACGAGTCGTCGACCTCCACCACGTCGGCGATCACGACCGTGATGTTGTCCGGGCCACCCGAC
>PKER01000007.1 GCA_002919115.1 bacterium | reverse complement strand
GGCCGCGTGCGGGCGGTGCTGGCGGTCGCTGACCGGATCAAGCCGAGCTCGGCGGAGGCCGTGCGGCGCTTGCGCGAGCTCGGGCTGCGGCCGATCCTGCTCACCGGCGACAACCGCACGACGGCCGAGGCCGTCGCCGCCGAGGTGGGGATCGACGAGGTGATCGCCGAGGTCATGCCCGCCGACAAGGCCCAGGTGGTGCGGCGCCTGCAGGACGAGGGCCGCGTCGTGGCGATGGTCGGCGACGGCGTGAACGACGCGCCCGCGCTCGCCCAGGCCGACCTCGGGCTCGCGATCGGCACCGGCACCGACGTCGCGATCGAGGCCTCCGACCTCACGCTCGTCTCTGGCGATCTGCGCGCCGCGGCCGACGCGATCCGCCTCTCGCGCCGGACCCTGCGGACGATCAAGGGCAACCTGTTCTGGGCGTTCGCCTACAACGTCGCCGCGCTGCCGCTCGCGGTGAGCGGCCTGCTGAGCCCCCTGCTCGCGGGCGCGGCGATGGCCGCGTCGAGCATCTTCGTCGTCTCCAACTCGCTGCGCCTGCGCACCTTCAAGCCGCTGCGCTAGGGCGCGAGGCCGAGTTGCCCGGGCCGCTTGCGTGAGATTGGTCACGGAACGGCGCGGCCCCTCCGGGCGCGGGAAAACCCCGCTGCTACCGTTGCGTGCGCAACTAACAGGCCCATCCCGACCCAAGCGAGCACGGCATGACTTCCTCTCCTCCCAGCGGTGCCGGCGGTCTCGATCGGGCGACGCTCGCGATCGCGTGGGTTGTCGTCCTCGGGGCCGTAATGGCCATCCTCGACACCACCGTCGTCAACGTCGCGATCGACCACCTCACTCGCGACTTCAACTCCCCGCTCGCGACGATGCAGTGGATCGTCACGGGCTACATGCTCGCGCTGGCCACGGTCATCCCCCTGACCGGCTGGGCCGCGCACCGCTTCGGCACCAAGCGCCTCTACATGCTCTCGATCGGCCTCTTCATGGCGGGCTCGGCGCTCGCCGGCGCCGCCTGGTCGGCCGAGTCGCTGATCGGCTTCCGCGTGCTGCAGGGCCTGGGCGGCGGCATGATCATGCCCGCCGGCATGACGATCATCACCCAGGCGGCGGGGCCGCAGCGCGTGGGCCGGGTCATGTCGATCGTCGGCGTGCCGATGCTGCTCGGGCCGATCCTGGGCCCGATCCTCGGCGGCTGGCTCGTGGACGACGTGTCCTGGCGCTGGATCTTCTACATCAACGTCCCGATCGGCCTGGTCGCGCTCGCGCTGGCCGCGCGCATCCTGCCCAAGGACGAGCCCTCGCCGACGGAGAGCCTCGACGCGCTCGGCGTCCTGCTCCTCTCCCCCGGCCTGGCAGCGCTCATCTACGGCCTCGCCGAGAGCGCGAACGACGGCTTCGGGGCGGCCAGCGCGCTCGTGCCGATGCTGATCGGCGCCGCGCTGATCGCGACGTTCGTGTTCCACGGGCTGCGCCCGGCGAACGCCAACCCGCTCATCGACCTGCGCCTGTTCAAGGCCCGCTCGGTCACGGCCGCGGCGGTGACGATGACCTTCTTCGGCGTCGCGTTCTTCGGGGCGATGCTGCTCCTGCCGCTGTACCTGCAGACGGTGCGCGGCGAGGGCGCCTTCGAGACCGGCCTGCTGCTCGCCCCGCAGGGCGTCGGGGCGATGATCATGATGCCGATCGCGGGCATCCTCACCGACCGCATCGGGCCGGGCAAGGTCGTGCTCGCAGGGATCCCCGTGGTCGCCGTGACGCTCGGCGTGCTCACCCAGCTCACCGAGTCGACGTCGTACTGGCTGCTCGGCGGCACGCTGGTCGTGATGGGCCTCGGGATGGGCGCGACGATGATGCCGACGATGTCCGCGGCCTTCGCGACGCTGCGCCGCAGCGCCGTGCCGCGCGCCTCGACGACGCTCAACATCATCCAGCAGGTCGCCGGCGCGATCGGCACCGCGGTGATGTCGGTGCTGCTCACCAACGCGATCTCCGACCGTTTCGGCGCCGCCGCCGCCGAGGGCGGCACCCAGGCGATCCCGCCGGAGATGCGCGAGCAGGTCGCGCCGATCCTCGCCGACGCGTTCGCGAGCACCTTCGTCTGGGCGACCGTGCTGCTCGCGGCCGCGCTGCTCCCGGCGCTGCTATTGCCGCGCAGCAAGCCCGACCCGGCCGACGCCGAGGAGGCCGGCACGGGCGAGCAGCCGGTGCTCGTGCACGTCTAGGCGCCGTCGTCCCGCACCGCTCGGCGTGCATCTCGCCGGGCGGTGCGCGATGATGCGCTCGTCGTGCGAATCGGGATCTTCCTCGTACCGAGCGCCGAGAACCCGGGCGCGCTGATCCGGGCCGTCGAGGAAGCGGAGCGCACGGGCCTCGAGCTGGTCGGGATCCAGGACCACCCCTACCAGCGCCGCTTCTTCGACACCTGGACGCTGCTCAGCTACCTCGCGGCGCGCACCGAGCGCATCACGCTCGTGCCCGACGTGGTGAACCTGCCGCTGCGCCCGCCCGCGGTGCTCGCGAAGGCGGCCGCCACGCTCGACGTCCTGAGCGGCGGGCGGGTCGAGATCGGCGTGGGCGCGGGGGCGTTCTGGGACGGCGTGGCGGCGATGGGCGGGCCGCGGCGCACGCCCGGCGAGTCGGTCGACGCGCTCGAGGAAGCGATGCGGATCATGCGCTCCTTCTGGGACGGCGAGCCCGTCCTGCGCCACGACGGCGAGCACTACCGCGTGCACGGCGCGCGGCCGGGCCCGCCGCCCCGGCACCGCATCGGGCTGTGGGTGGGCGCCTACGGGCCGCGCATGATGCGGCTCGCGGGCCGCCTCGGCGACGGCTGGCTGCCCAGCCTCGGCGGCAACTACCTTGCCCCCGGCGACGTCGCGCCGCGGGTGCGGATCCTCGAGGAGGCGGCGCGCAAGGCGGGTCGCGACCCGGCCGAGATCCGGCGCGTCGCCAACGTCGGCCTCGGCGCCTCCGAGGGCATCCGCGACCCCGCCGAGATCGCCCGCGCGGCCGAGCTCGGCTTCGACACGGCGCTGGTCAGCGTGCCCGCCGAGGACCCGGTCGGCTACGTACGCCGCCTCGGCGAGGAGCTCGCGCCGCGGGCGCGCGAGCTCGCCGGCGGGCTCGGATAGTCGGCCAGCCGGGTCGGAGCCGCCCCCACCCTCTGGTAGATCTCGCGCCGCCCGCGCTCGCGGGCAAATCGCCGCCGGCGCGGTACGGACGGCGAAGCTCGCGGACGGGGCGGTCACGGCCGAGAAGCTCGCGCCGGAGGCGATCCCGGAGTTCGAGCTCGAGCCCGGCGCCGTGACGACGGACCACCTGGCGGACGGCGCGGTCACGCAGGCGAAGCTCGCGGGCGACGCGGTCGGCGCGCAGCAGCTCCAAAACGGCGCCGTCCAGGCCGGCAAGATCGCCGACGGCGCCGTCACGCTGACCAAGATGGGCGGCCCCGGGATCGTCTACTCGGACCCCGGGGCCACGCTGACGGTCGGCGCCCAGAGCTGCGCCTCGATCAACGTGCCCTCCGTCGGGCAGAACGTGAACAGGGGCGATCTGCTCATCGCCTCCTACGTGGGCTCCGCAGGCCTGCCGAGCGGCCTCTACGTGCCGCTGACCACCGCCCGCGACGACGGCGTGGCGCAGATCCTGGTCTGCAACCACATCGGGCCCGCCATCACGCACTCCGGCGGGATCGAGTTCAGGGTCCGGATCGTGAAGGGGTAGGGATGCCAGGTCCGGGGGATGTTTCTGATCCGGATCACGAAGGCGTCGCAACCGCGCGCGGCCGCGAGGCGCCTAGCTGTCCTGCCCACGGACGTTGTGAACGCGGCTGATCGGCGGCCGGTCCCCGAGGGAGCT
>PKER01000285.1 GCA_002919115.1 bacterium | reverse complement strand
AGGGCGGCGACGCCCGCGGCCTCGTCGAACCCGGGCGCGAGGATGTCGGGGCCGAGCGCGCGCAGGCGCGGGTCGAGCCGCAGCTCCCCCGCGGTGCGGAGGGCGAGCCGCGTGCCGTTGAACTCAACGGCCTCCGCGCGCTCGTTGGCCAGCACGGCCCAGGCGGCCCCGCGCGGCTTGCGCCAGCGCTCGTCCGGCCGGTAGGTGTGCCACGAGCCGTTCATCCCCTGGTGGCTGTGGAGCACCAGATCGCCCTCGAAGCGCAGGAACAGGTGCTTGCCGTGGGCGTCGGCGCCGATCAGCCTGCGGCCGACGAGCGCAGCGAGGCGCTGCGGCTGGGCGCGCAGGGAGCTGCGCGGGCTGGGCGCCTCGGCGCGGGTGAGCGGCGCGTCGCCGAGGGCCGCGGCGAGCCGGCGCGCGTTGCGGTGGATCGTGTCGCCCTCGGCCATGGGGCGACGGTAGCGTTCCGCGGCAGGGGAAGCAGCGCGGCCGCCGATCAGTTCGCCGCGCTCTCGCGGTCCTTGTAGGCATGACCGGACAGCCGATCCCACTGGAGAGACTCGCCCGCCCGGCGCAGCGCGCGCTCACGGGCGCGGGATACCGCACCCTCGCCGACCTCGCAGCGGCACCCGAGAGCGCGATCGCGGAGCTGCACGGCATCGGCGCGAACGCGCTGCGGGAGCTGCGGACCATCCTCGCCGAGCACGGGCTGAGGTTCGCGGACGAGCCCTGAGGCGAAGCGGGCGGGCCCACGTAGGCAAAGGGCCCGCCCGCGTTGAAGTAGAGACGCTTTCGCGCGCCTAGCGCTTCCTCTTCGACTTGATCTTCACGTCGTCGAGCGCGACCGTGAGCGGCTGCCAGTTCACCGCGACGCCGAAGCGCAGGCGGACCTTCTTGCCGGCGAACCTGCTGAGGTTCGCGGTCACCTTGTGGAAGCTGCGGGTGGTCGGCGCGTTGCGCTTCGTCAGGTAGACCCGCTTCAGGATGTGCTTGCTCTTGAACGAGAGCACCGGGGCGTTCGCCTTCAGGACGTCCACGCGGACCTGCTGGTTGTCGGGCCCGGCGACGTCGAAGGTCTTCGGCGTGAAGAACCTCGTGTGCTCGTTGTCGTAGGCGATCTGGAAGCTCAGCTTGTGCGTCTGCTTCGCCTTGAGCTTCACGACCTGCGAGAGCACCTGGGCGCTCGGGCACGAAGGCTGCCTCGCAAGCGCCGCCCAGGAGCCCTGCGGCGGAGGCGGGTAGATCGCTCCCGACCCGATGCCCCGCAGCTCACCGCTGTACACGGACCAGCGGCCGCAGAGATCGCCGGGGATGGCCTGCTTCTGCCACCCCTTCAGGCTCCCCTTCTCGAAGCCGCCGTTCTTTACGTTCGCGGCCTGCGCGGTCCCCGCCAGGGCAAGCGCAGCCACGAGTGCAGCCAGCGCTGCCGTCGTCCGGATCATGTTCTTCCGTCGATTGGGTGTAGCGTCGCGCCGCGCATCCGGCGCGACCGGCCGCCCAAACCTAACCGCTGACCGGGCCGGGAGCCTCAGCGCTTCCTCGTCGACTTGACCCGCACGGCGTCGAGGCCGAACGCCAGCGGCCCCCGGTTGGCGACGACGGCGAACCGCAGGCGCACGCGCTTGCCCGCGAACCTGGTGAGCTTCGCGGTGACCCTGTGGTAGCCCCGCTGCAGTGGGGCGCCGGGCCTCGTGAGGTACACGCGCTTGAGGATGTGGGCGGGGTTGAAGGAGCGAAGCGGCGCCCTCGCCTTCAGGACGTCGACGCGGACCTGCTGGTTCGCGGCCGGCTCCGGCGCGAAGGTCCGGGGCACGAAGAAGCGGTCGTGCGAGTTGCTGTAGGCCAGGCGGAAGCTGAGCTCGTGCCTGCGGCCCCGCTTCAGCCGCACGGCCTGCGAGAGGATCAGCGCCTCGCCCAGGCACTCGCCCGGCGCAAGGGCGGCGACCGCCCGCTTGCCCTGGGGCGGCGGCGGAAGCCCGGGCAGCCCCGCGCCGCCGTAGGTCGCCCAGGAGCCGCAGCCGGCGTCCGGATCGGCGAACTGCTGCCAGCCGCGCAGGTCCGGGCGCTCGAAGCCGGCGTTGCGCACGGTCGCAGCCTGCGCGTCCCCGGCCAGCGCCAGCGCGGCCGCCAGCACAACCAGCGTTGCGCCCCTCTTCATCCGCCGAAGCGTAGACCCTCGCGGTCGGCGGTCCGGACGCCGGAGCCCGGCGGCATGCGCCGCCGGGCCCGCGCGCGCTCAGCGGATCTCGTCCTTGATGCAGCGGCGCAGCGCAGCCTTGCCGAGGCCGCCGTACTCGTTGCGGAACTCCTGGGGCTCCTGCTTGCGCTCCCTGCGGCACTCCCGGCGCGCGTCGCGCCGCTCGTCCCTGACGCAGCGACGGATCGCGGCCTTGCCGGTCCCGCCGTACTTACGGATGAACTCCTGGCGGTCGGTGCGGCGCTCCTCCCGGCACTCGCGCTTGGCGAGCTTCTTGACCGAGACCGCCTGCGCGTCCTGGGAGGGCAGCGCGGCGACGGCGCCGGTCGCGAGGATCGCGGCGAGCCCGACGAGGATGATCAGCCTGTTCACGTTCTCACCTCCTTGCTTTGCGAGTGGCGCCTACCCCCGCGCGCAGCGGCGAACCCGAGCAACCCACAAGCCGCGAGTGCGCGGTCCGCGAGATCGCGGTTGGGGTTCCCCAGGAGCCTTAAGCGCGAAGTCGCGGGGGTGGGCGTCGCGAGGTCGCGGTTTGCGCGCGCAAGCGGCGCTACGCCGACGCCACCAGCCGCCGCGGCTGGCGCGCGAACCCGGCCTCGAGCAGGACTGGCTCGAGCTCGGAGCCGATCACCGGCTCGCCGTCCACCCGCTCGATCGAGAGCTTCGGGATCAGCCCGTCGCGGGCCGCCTTGACGAGCTGCTCGACGGCGGCGACCAGCTCGGCGCCCTCGAGGTGCTCGAGCCGCACGATCCCCTTGCCGCCGCGCTCGACGTAGACGATCGGGCGGCCGTCGCGCAGGAGGACGTAGGCCCCGGCGACGCGCGCCGGACGGCGCCCCTCGGCCCGCTTCGGCCACGGCAGCGACGCGCCGTACGGGTTGGCGGGATCGGTCGCCGCCAGCACCAGGAACTCGTCGCCGTCGGTGCGCGGCAGGCTGCGCAGGCGTTCGACCGCGCCGGCGAGCGCGAACTGCACGCCGCCCATGCCCTCGACGAAGTAGCCCCGCTGCGCGGTGCCGAGCATCTCGAGGTTCGAGAGCTCGCCGTAGAGGGTCGCCATCCCGCCGGGGATCCCCTCGGCGCGGATCGTCTCGCGGGTGACGATCCCGTAGCGCTCGAGCAGGAGCTCGGCCTGCGCCCGCATGCGCGGGCCGACGGGCGGCGCGTTGCGGAAGAGCTCGGAGGTGAGCGACCAGCGCCCGACCACCGTGCCCGACGCCACGGGACGCCGCGACGCGAAGCGCCGCCCCATGCGCTGCTGGCGCTGGACCGCGCGCAGGCGCGGCGCGCGCAGCGGCGCGAACGCGTCGTTGGTCACCTCGCCCGCCCAGGCCAGGTCCCAGAGCGCCTCGTGGAGCTCCTCAGCGGGCGCGTCGAGCTCGGCGACGAGGTCGAGCCAGAAGCACGGGGCGACCGCGAGCCGCTCGCGGATCATGTCGTGCAGCTCGCCCTCGGGCGACTCCAGCTTGGCGTTCGCGGGCGGCGGCCCGGCGAGGCGCACGTCGTCGCGGAAGTAGAGCGCGACCCGGCCGGTGCGGCCCACGGAGCCCGCCCCGATCCAGACCACCTCGCCGCTGGTGGTGAGCTGGTCCATCCACGACTGCGAGTAGGCGCCGAGCCGGCGGGGGGGGGCGGGCCGCGCCCCCCCCCCCCGCGGGGGGGGGGGCCCCCCCCGCGG
>PKER01000149.1 GCA_002919115.1 bacterium | reverse complement strand
CGTTCTCGCTGCACCCCCTGCAGACGATCCCCTCGCCGGAGACGGACCTGGGCGGCGCGCCGTGCGCGGTCGCGGGCGCGACGGAGGAGGCGGAAGCGGTGGCCCGGGCGCTCGCCGAGCGGCTGGGCATGGCGCCGTTCTCGGTCCCCGAGGAGGGCCGCGCGGCATACCACGCGGCGGCCTCGATGGCCTCGAACTTCCTGATCGCGCTGGAGGAGTCGGCCGCCGAGCTGATGCGCGCCGTGGGCGTCGCGGACCCGCGCGCGGCGCTCGCCCCACTGGTCCTGCGCACGGCCGCGAACTGGTCGGAGGCGGGCGCCGAGGCGCTCACCGGCCCGATCGCGCGCGGCGACGAGGGCACGGTGGAGCGGCACCTGCTGGCGCTGCGCGAGCGCGCGCCGCACCTGGTCCCCCTCTACGAGGAGCTCGCGGAGCGAACGCGGCGCATCGCGCGCCGGGACGAGGGGGAGCGCCGGTGAGCGTCCGCGTGATCCGCACGAAGGACGAGCTGCGCGCCGCCCTGCGCCCGCGGCGCGCCGCGGGCGAGACGATCGGCCTCGTGCCGACGATGGGCTACCTGCACGACGGGCACCTGGCGCTGATCCGCGCCGCGCGCGAGCGCTGCGACGTGGTCGTGATGAGCCTGTTCGTGAACCCGACGCAGTTCCGCGAGGGCGAGGACCTCGAGAGCTACCCGCGCGACGAGGCGCGCGACGTCGAGCTCGCCGAGGGCGCCGGCGCCGACTTCGTCTACGCGCCGTCGGTCGAGGAGGTCTACCCGGAGGGATTCGCGACCTGGGTCGAGGTCGGCGGCGGGCTCACCGACGTTCTGTGCGGGGACCCGGGGCGGCGCGGCCCCGAGCACTTCCGCGGCGTGACCACGGTCGTGGCGAAGCTCTTCAACACGGTCGATCCGGACGTCTCCTTCTTCGGCCAGAAGGACGCGCAGCAGGCGATCGTGATCCAGCGGATGGCGCGCGACCTCGACTTCCGCACGGAGATCGTGACCGTGCCGACCGTGCGCGAGCCCGACGGGCTCGCGATGAGCTCGCGCAACACCTACCTTTCCCCCGCCGACCGCGAGCGCGCCCCCGCGCTCTACCGGGCGCTGAGCGCGGCGCGGGAGGCGGTCGAGGGGGGCGCGGGCCTGGACGCGGCGCTCGCGGACGCGCGCCGCGTGCTCGCCGAGGCGGGCATCGAGCCGGAGTACCTCGAGGCCCGCTACGCGGACGACTTGACCCCGGCGGCCGCGTTCGACGGCGGCCGCCCAGTTCTGGTTGCCGTGGCCGCCCGCGTGGGCGCCGCGCGCCTGATCGACAACGTGGTGCTTGGACCTCCGCCGGGGGCCGGGACACCCGCCGAGTGAAAGGAACCCGATGCAACGGCAGATGCTCAAATCAAAGATCCACCGGGCCACCGTCACCGGCTGCGACGTCGACTACGTCGGCTCGATCACGCTCGACGCCGAGCTCATGCGTAGCGCCGATCTGCTGCCGAACGAGCAGGTGCACGTCTGGGACGTCACCAACGGGGCCCGCTTCGTGACCTACGCGCTGGAGGGCGAGCCCGGCTCGGGCACCGTGCAGGTGAACGGCGCGGCCGCCCGCCTCGTCGAGCGCGGCGACAAGGTGATCGTCGCCTCGTTCGCGAGCTACGACGCGAGCGAGCTGGAGGCGTACGATCCGGTGGTGGTGCACGTCGACGAGGCCAATCGGCCCGCCCGCGTGGACTCGCACGCGGGCCTGCTGATGGGCTCGCCCCTCGCAGCGGAGGTGACAGCATGAGCAAGCATCCCGAGCCCGAGAGGCCGCAGGGCGCGCCCCAGCGCAAGCCGGTGACGCTCCCGCAGCTCGCGGAGATGAAGCGGTCGGGCCAGCCGATCGTGATGGTGACCGCGTACGACTACCCGTCGGCCCAGGTGGCCGAGGAGGCCGGCGTGGACATCGTCCTGGTGGGCGACTCCGCCGCGATGACGGTGCTCGGCTACGACTCGACGGTGCCGGTCGGCATGGACGAGATGGTCATGCTCTCGGCGGCGGTCCGGCGGGGGCTGCGCACGCCGCTCCTCGTCACCGACATGCCGTTCGGCTCGTACGAGCGCTCCAACGAGCAGGCGGTCGAGAACGCCCAGCGGCTGGTCAAGGAGACCGGGTGCGACGCGGTGAAGATCGAGCGCGGCGGCGCGTCGGTGGACCGCGCCCGCGCGATCGTGCGCGCCGGCGTGCCGGTGATGGGCCACGTGGGGCTGACCCCGCAGACCGCGACGGCCCTCGGCGGCTTCAAGGCCCAGGGCAAGACCGCGGAGCGCGCCGCGCAGATCGCCGAGGAGGCGCTCGCGCTGCAGGCAGCCGGGTGCTTCGCGATCGTGTTCGAGGCCGTGCCCGCGGCGATCACCGAGGCGCTCATGCCGCACATGGAGGTCCCGGTGATCGGCATCGGGGCCGGCGCGTCGACCGACGGCCAGGTGCTCGTCTTCCACGACCTGCTCGGGATCTTCGGCGGCCACACGGCCAAGTTCGTGAAGCGCTTCGCCGACGTGCGCGCGGAGATGGTGCGCGGGGTGAGCGCCTACGCCGACGAGGTGCGCGCCGGCACGTTCCCCGGCCCGGAGCACATCTACAGCGTCGACCCGGCCGAGCTCAGCCAGTTCAGGGAGTGGCTCGACCAGGAGTCGCTGAGCAGCGGCACCTTCAGCCACGCCGACTGGGACTGGGGCCCGTAGCCCGGCGCCCCCACCCCCACCGCCAACCCGAGTGAGGCGGATTTGTGCGATATAGGCGAACAAATCCGCCTCACTCGGGGTGGGAGGCGGCTTTGCGGGCGCGCTACGGGCCGACGGGCACGTTCGAGCGCAGGCCGTCCAGCTTCCAGACGCCCTCGTCGAGCACGAGCTCGGCGCGCAGGCGCTGCCCGTCGTAGACGCCGCCCTTGACCCGCACGACGGCCTGGGCCGTCGACTCGGGCGTGACCACGACCTCGCTCACCCGCACGCGGTCGGCGGCGGCGTCCGGCGCCTGCGCGGCGCGGCAGCCGGCCCCGTCTCCGAACGCGCGGCGCACGTAGCGGGGCGTCACGAACTGGACGCACGCCTCGTCCGGGTCGGCGGTCTTCAGCACCCGCTCGAGCGTCCCGGTGACGGCCATCTCGTCCGTCGCGGGATCCTCGGCCGGCTCGTCGGTGGCGTTCGTCGCCTCGCCCCCGGGAGCCGTCGTGGTCCCGTCCTCGTCGATCACCGCGGGGGCGGTCGCCTGGGGCCCCGCCTCCTCGTCGCCGCCGCCGCAGGCCGCGAGCGCAAGCGCCAGCGCGGCGACGAGCGCGGGCAGGCGGCGGGCCCAAGTGTTAAGAAGCGCAAAACTCACGCTCACGGAAAGCTAACGCATCCCGCGGCGGCGCCCCTCACGCGCGCCTGAACTCGATCTCGCGGATCACCCGCGCGGGCGCCCCGGCGGCGATCACCCCCGGCGGGACGTCCCGGGTCACGACCGAGTTCGCGCCGATCACGGCGCGGTCGCCGATGGTAACGCCGCCGGTCACCACGCAGTTGACGCCGAACCAGCAGTTCGAGCCGATGCGCACCGGGCCGCGCGGGACGAAGCCCTGGTGGGTGATCGGGACGTCCGGGTCGTCGTAGCGGTGGTCGGAGTCGCCGACGAAGCAGCCGTTGGCGAACATCACGTGGTCGCCGATCTCGATCGACTCGAGCGCGGCGAGCATCGTGCCGCGGTTCAGGAAGCAGCCCGCGCCGATCTCGATGCGCGCCTCGGGCGCCATCGTGATCCAGCAGCCCGGCTCGAGCAGGGTCCCCTCCCCGATCCGCAGCCGCCCCTCGTCGAGCGCCTCGAGCAGCTCGCCCTCGACCGGCTCCCCGGGGGAGA
>PKER01000008.1 GCA_002919115.1 bacterium | reverse complement strand
CGAGCGCGGCGGCCTGCGCGCCGAGCGCCTTGGCGCGCATGATCGCGAGCACCGCGGCCTCCGAGTGCCCCTGGTCCTCGCCCTCGCGGATCACCTCGATCGGGGTGGTGAGGCGCTTCGCCTGCTCCATCGCGACCCGCTCGGCGCGCCCCTCGGCGGTGACGACGATCACGCGCTCCACCTCGCGAGCGCGGTCGAGCGCGGCGAGCACGTCGCTCAGCATGGCCTTGAGCAGCGCGGCGCGCTGGGGCTTGCCGATCGCGTCCGCGAGCCTGGTCTTGGCGCGCGGGAAGCTCTTCACCGGGAGGATCGCGGTCGCCCTCATCGCAGCTCCTGCGCGAACTCGAGCACGCGCTCGGCGAGCGCGCGGCGCCCCGCGGCGCCCTCCATCAGCGTGGGGCAGCTCAGGGTGCGCAGGTCGGCGGGCGGCGGGTCCGGGTCGCCCGAGTCGACCACCATGCCGTCGAGCAGCCCCGTGTAGAGCGAGGCCACGCCGGCGGCGCTCACCGGCCGCCCGACGGCCGCCATGAACGCCTCGGTGGGCCCCTTCACCGCCCGGCCGGCGACGAACGGGCTGACGGCGACCACGGGGCCGGGCGCGTCGGCGATCGCCTCGCGCATCCCGGGGATGGCCAGGATCGGGCCGATCGAGATCACCGGGTTGGACGGGCCGATCACCACCGCGTCCGCCTCGGCGAGCGCCGCGCGCACCTCCGGCGTCGGCCGCGCCTCCGGCAGGCCGTCGACGGTGACGCCCTCGATCGGGGCGGCGGCGCCGTCGACGATCAGGAACTCCTGCAGGCCGCGCTCGCCCGCTGGGGTGTGGATCTTGGTGCGAATCGGCTCCTCGCAGGCGGGCAGCACCGTCGCGGACGCGCCGAGGGCGCGCGCGATCTGCGCCTGCGCCGCGGTCAGCGTGCCGCCCTCGGCGAGGAAGTGGGTGCGGTAGAGGCAGGTGGCGAGGTCGCGGTCCGAGAGCCGGAACCAGCCGGGCGCTCCCAGCTCCTCGAGCTGCTCGTGGACGACGAACCCGTCGCCGCGGATGCCCCAGCCGCGCTCCTCGTCGATCCGCCCGGCGAGCCAGTAGGTGACCAGGTCGGGGTCCGGGCAGACGCGCAGGCCGTGGACCTCCGTGTCGTCGCCGGTGTTGGCGATCACGGTCAGGTCCGCCCCGATCACGTCCTGGAACCCGGCGGCCAGCTTGGCGCCGCCCGTGCCCCCGGCGAGGACGACGACGCGCACCTGCCCTAGCTCCAGTGGTCGGTGTCCGGCAGGCCGGTGATGCGGATCCCCGCGTGCGTCTTGTAGCGGACGTTGATCGAGATCAGCAGCGGGGTGAGCTGCTCGACGATCCGCGCGATCTCGAGCGGCCCGGCGTTGACCGCGCGCAGGCCGGGGATCGCCTGGACGAGCTCCGCGACGCGCGCCTTGTCCGCCTTGCGGTCGCCGCAGATCAGCACGTCCTCGTCGAGCTCCTTCTCCCGGTTGGCGAGGTCCGGGGCGCCGACCGTGTGGAAGGCCGCGACGACGGTGACGCCCTCGGGGACCATCTCCTGCGCCTGCTGGGCGGCGGAGCCCTGCCACACGCCGAGCGTGCGGGTGGCCTTGCCGCTGACCGCGGCGGCCAGCGGCACGGTGCAGTCGACCAGGATCTGCCCGGGCTGGAGGACGGGCCGCAGGTTGTTCAGGTTCTCCGACTGGGCTCGGAACGGCACCGCGAGCACCACGATCGGCCCCTGCTTGGCGGCCTGCTCGTTGGTCATGCCCTCGACCTCGGCGTCGGGCGCCTGCTCGCTGATGCGCCGCGCGGCCTCCTGGGCGCGGCCCGCGTCCCGCGAGCCGATCACCACGGGGCGGCCGGCGAGCGCCCAGCGCAGGCCGAGCCCCCAGCCGAGGGCGCCGGTGCCGCCGATGATCGGGATCGCGCCGTTCTTCACGGTCGGTGAGTGTATGGGGCGCGGCGCTTATGCTCTCCGGTAATGCCTTCCTATCCGTCAGCCGTTCGCCTCCGCGAGGTGGGACTGCGCGACGGCTTTCAGAACGAGCCGGAGACGGTTCCCACCGCCGAGAAGGCGCGGCTCGCCGGGATGCTGGCCGACGCCGGCTTCAGGCGAATCGAGCTGACCTCGTTCGTCCGCCCGGACGTGATCCCGCAGCTCGCCGACGCCGAGGAGCTCCTGGACGCCTACGAGAAGCGGCCCGGCGTCGCCTACTCGGTCCTGATCCCCAACGAGCGCGGGCTGGACCGGGCGCTCGCCCGCCGCGAGCGCTTCGACGAGATCAACGTGTTCCTGTCGGCCTCGGAGACCCACAACCAGCGCAACGTCAACCGCTCGATCGCGGAGTCGCTCGCCGGGCTGGAGCGCGTGATCGGGCGCGCCCGGGCGGAGGGGCTGCGCTGCGAGGGCGTGATCTCGACGAGCTTCGGCTGCCCGTACGAGGGCGAGGTGCCCGTCGACCGGGTGATGGGGATCGCCGAGCGGCTCGCCGAGGCGGGCTGCGAGGAGGTCGGGTTCGGCGACACCACCGGGATGGCGAACCCGCGGCAGGTGGGCGAGTTCTTCGCGGTGGCCCGCGAGCGCCTCGCCGGGGTGGAGCTCACCGCCCACTTCCACAACACCCGCGGGCAGGGCCTCGCGAACGTGCTCGCGGCGCTCGAGCAGGGCATCGACTCGTTCGAGTCGGCGTTCGGCGAGCTCGGCGGGTGCCCCGTCCCGCCCGGGTCGACCGGCAACATCGCGAGCGAGGACCTGGTCTCGATGCTCGAGGAGATGGGGATCGCGACCGGGATCGACCTCGAGCGCCTGCTCGAGGCCTCGCGCCGCGTGCAGGAGGTCCTCGGCCGCCCGCTGGGCGCGCACGTGCTCACCGCGGGCCCCGTGCGCTGGGCGTCTGCAACCGGCCGTCCAGCCGCGTCGACATAGGGGGGAGGGTCTCCGCGGACGGCGAACGGGTAGCTACTGCGAGGAGCGACAGATCGGAGCGAGACGCATGGCTAACCACAGGGACCGTCCGAGGAAGATCGACGCCCAGGAGCTGCGCAGGGCCAAGTTCCCGCAGGCGATCCGGGGCTATGACCGCAACGCGGTCCACGAGCTGCTCGACTACGTCGCGGACTACCTGGAGCACCCGCCGGGCGCGGTCGCCGACCGCGAGCCGGACGTGCGACGCGAGCTCGAGCGGATCGGCGAGCGGACCGCCGGCATCCTGACGGCCGCCGAGGAGGCCGCCGAGAAGCTGCGCGAGGAGGCGCGCGAGTACGCGGAGAAGGTCCGCCGCGAGGCCGACGAGGAGGCGCGCGCGACCCGGCTCGAGGCGTCCCGCAAGGCCGAGGAGATCGTGAACGAGGCGGAGGCCCGCGCCGAGCGGATCATCGACGAGGCGATCGCGCGGCGCCGCAAGCTCGCAGCGCGCCTCGATGCGCTCGCCCAGCGGCGCGACGAGGTCGCCGAGGAGATCGCCAGGCTGGCGGAGGAGCTGATGACGGCCGCGGACGCGCTGCGCTCGACCGACGCGGGCGAGGGCGAGGACGCGGAGGGGACCGCGCTCGACCTCGACGCGGGCGCCGAGGACGCGGCGCCCGACGACCCGGAGGCGACGCGCACGTTCGCGGAGGTCGGCGAGCCGGAGCCTGACGCGGTCGAGGAGGGCGAGGACGCGGCCGTGGAGGACGGCGCCGACGTCGACGACGCCGCGGACGCCGCGGAGCCCGTCGAGGAGGGGCCGGACCGCAGCTCGGCGCCCACGCGGCTCTACGCGGTCGAGGACGCCGACACCGCGGTGCACCGCGCGACGCCGGACTGGCGGCGCTAGGAGCTCGCCTCGAGGGCGGCGGCCGCCTCGGCGGCGGCGCGCCGCCCCGGCCCGCGCGCGCCGCCC
>PKER01000223.1 GCA_002919115.1 bacterium | reverse complement strand
CGCTGGCTGCGCGACATCGGCGTGGATCTGGTGTATGATCTGTTCCGCCTCCGCTTCGCGCTCTGGCGCGCGGCCGGGGGCGGCGCGGGGTCGGCCGACCTGGTCGCCCGCTGGCGGAAGATGCACCGGATCCTGCTCGAACATCCGGTCCTGGACGCGTCCGGCCTCGCCATCGACGGGCGGGACCTCATGGCGCTCGGGCTCAAGCCCGGGCCGCGTATCGGCGAGATCCTCCGGGCGCTCGTCGACGCCGTGATCGAAGACCCGACACTGAACACGAGGGAGTCGCTCCTGGAGTGGGTGCGACGGGAGGTGGGGGAGTGATGACAGCGGTGGTGTTCGCCGCCCTCGCCGGCGCGGCGAACCTCCTGGGCGGCGCGCTGGTGATCGCCAGGGCGCGGCGCGGGCTGGGCGCGCTCGATGGAATGATCGCCTTCGGCGCGGGGTTCATGCTCGCCGTGGCAATCCTCGAGATGCTTCCCGGCGCCCTGGCCGTGAGCGGCGGCCCGACCGCCGTGGTCATCGGCTACCTGGTCGTGCACCTGACCCAGCACGCCATGACGCCGCACTTCCACTTCGGCGAGGAGACGCACTTCGAGGCGATGGTGTCGCGCGGCGTCGGCCTCTGGGCGCTCATCGGCCTGCTCCCGCACTCGTTCTTCGACGGCGTCGCCATCGCGGGCGGGTTCATGGCGGCGAAGGAGTTGGGCGCGCTGATCTTCCTGGCCGTCGCGCTGCACAAGGTGCCGACCGGCGTCACCCTCGCGAGCGTGATGCTCGCAAGCGGCAACGCCGTGCGGCAGACGGTGGCGGCGCTGGTCGCCATCGGAATGGCGACGGTGCTCGGCGCGGCGATCACGCCGGCCATCGGCCTCCTCGGCGAGTACGGCTTGGCCCTCGCGGCGGGGGTGACGATCTACGTTGCCGCGTCGAACCTGATCCCCGAGACGCAGAACCGGCCGGGGCTGATGGCGCCGGGCGGCGTCCTCCTCGGCGCGGCAGCCTATTACCTGATCCGGGCCCTGCTCGGCGGGCATTGACTCCCGCTCGGCGAGCGCTGATGGGCCCGGCGTGGGAACGGAATGGACGAACTGGAGCTCTTCGAAGAAGCGACGCAGGCGCCGGTCGCCTTGGGCGACGGGTTCGACCCCGACGCGCCCCTAGCCGCGCGCATGCGCCCGCGGACGCTCGACGAGTTCGTCGGCCAGGAACACATCCTCGGGCCCGGCCGCGCGCTCCGCGAGCTGATCGAGCGCGATGAGGTCGGCAGCCTCATCCTCTGGGGCCCGCCGGGGACCGGGAAGACCACGCTGGCACGGATCATCGCCGAGCGGACGAAAGCCGTGTTCGTCCCCTTCAGCGCGGTGACGGACGGGGTGCCGCGCGTGCGGGAGATCCTGCGCGAGGCCGAGGCCAGGCGCCGCGCCGGCGGCCAGCGCACCATCCTCTTCTGCGACGAGATCCACCGCTTCAACAAGGCGCAACAGGACGCGTTCCTGCCCCACGTCGAGGCGGGCACGATCTCGTTGATCGGCGCGACGACCGAGAACCCGAGCTTCGAGGTGAATGGGGCGCTGTTGAGCCGGGCCCGCGTCTTCGTCCTCGAGCCGCTGAAGGAGGAGCACCTCGAGACGATCATGCGCCGCGCCCTCGCCGATGCCGAGCGCGGCCTCGGCGGCCGCGGCCTCCAGGTCGACGACGACGCGCTCGCCCTCATCGCCCGCGAGGCCGACGGGGATGCGCGCCGCGCGTTGAACGCGCTCGAGACCGCCGCCACCCTCGCCGTCGACGGCCGCATCACCCTGGAGACGGCGCGGGAGGCGCTGCAGCGGCGGTTCGCCCGCTACGACAAGGGCGGGGAAGAGCACTACAACCTGATCTCCGCGCTGCACAAGGCGGTGCGAGGCAGCGATCCGCAAGGCGCGCTCTACTGGCTCGCGCGCATGCTGGACGGGGGCGAGGATCCGCTGTACATCGCACGGCGGCTCGTGCGCATCGCGGTCGAGGACATCGGGCTCGCGGATCCCCAGGCGCTGCAGGTCGCCATCGCCGCGCGGGACGCGTACCACTTCCTCGGCTCCCCGGAGGGCGACCTCGCCCTCGCCGAGGCCGCAGTCTTCCTAGCGACGGCGCCCAAGTCCAACCGGCTGTACATCGCGATGGGCAGGGCGATGGCGGCGGCGCGCGAGACCCCCGCCGAGCCGGTGCCGCTCCACATTCGGAACGCGCCGACGAAACTGATGAAAGAGCTCGGCTACGGCCGGGGCTACCGGTACGCCTTCGACTCCGAGGACCACTACGTGCCTCAGGAGTATCTCCCCGAGCGGCTCCGGGGCACGACGTTCTACACGCCGAGCGAGTTCGGCTTCGAGAAGCGGATCGGCGAGCGGCTTGCGTGGTGGGCGGAACGGCGACGGGAGGCGGAGGCGAAGGAGGGCCGCGACGAGGAGCGCGGCGCCAAAGGCAGCAGGAGTACCGATGAGGAAGTGGACTAGAGCGACGCTTTTCGCGTTGGTGTTGGCAGGCGTTGCCGCGGCGTGCATGCCGCGGATCGAAGAACCGAAGGTGCGGGTCGCGGGCGTGCGCCTCGGAGCGATCGGGCTCGAGGGCGGGCTCCTGTACGTGCGGCTCAGCGTCGTGAACCCGAACGACTTCGCCCTGGAGGCGGAGAGGCTCACCTACGACCTGAATCTGGCGGAGCCGACCGCCGAGGGCCGACGCTGGGTGGACGTGACGACGGGCTCCTTCGAAGAGCGCGTCCGCGTCGACGCGAACGACAGCACCGAAGTCGAGATCCCGGTCGAGTTCACCTATCGCGGGCTCGGTGGCGCGATCCGGAGCATCATCGGCACCGGGACTCTCGACTACAGGGTGCGAGGTACGATCTACCTGAAAGAGCCGGTATCCACGGATATCCCGTACGACCATTCCGGGAAGGTCACGGTGATCGGTGAGAACTGAGCCATCGCCGGAGGGTACATTCACGGACGTTCACTTCTAGGAAAGGAGTCGTCTCATAAGCGAACCGATCTCGACGGAGACGCCGCGCGAGCGGGCGGTCCTAGTTTCGGCCCCGCTGAAGTGGGAGTCGCCGCGTGCGGCCGAAGAACACCTCCACGAGCTGTCCAGGCTGGCGGACACCGCCGGCGCGGTCGTCGTCGGCAAGCTGGTGCAGCGGCTCGATTCGCCGCATCCCAAGTACTACATCGGTGAAGGGAAGGTCGCGGAGCTGAAGGAGCTGGTCGAGGCGACCGGCGCCACCCTCGTCATTTTCGACGAGGAGCTCTCGCCCGCGCAGGGGAAGAACCTCGAGGACGCGCTGAAGGTCCGGATCGTGGACCGGGCTGAGCTGATCCTGGACATCTTCGCGACGCGGGCGCGGACCGCCGAGGCGCAGATGCAGGTCGAGCTGGCGCAGCTCCAGTACATGCTCCCGCGGCTGAGGCGGATGTGGACGCACTTGGAGCGCACGGGCGGCGGGATCGGGACGCGCGGTCCCGGTGAGACGCAGCTCGAGACGGACCGTCGGCTGATCAACCGCCGCATTCGCGACCTGCGCGCGAAGCTCGAGGTCGTGGCGCAGCGCCGCGCGACGCAGCGCAAGGGGCGCAAGGGCGAGTTCCGGGTGGCGCTGGTCGGGTACACGAACGCGGGGAAGTCGTCGATCCTGCGCGCGCTTTCGAACAGCGACCTCTTCGTCGAGGACCGGCTGTTCGCCACGCTGGACCCGGCGACGCGGCAGGTCGACCTCGGGCCGGGCACCCGTGCGCTCTTCACGGATACGGTCGGCTTCATCCGCAAGCTGCCGCACCACCTGGTCGCGTCGTTCCGGGCGACGCTCGAGGAGGCCGGCGAGGCGGACATTCTGCTGCACGTGATCGACG
>PKER01000294.1 GCA_002919115.1 bacterium | reverse complement strand
GTCGCGATCAGGACCAGGATCCCGATCCCGATCAGCACCCGGTAGACGACGAAGATGTCGTAGCTGCGGGTTCGCACGAAGCGCAGGAGCCCCGCGATCGCGAGGTAGCCCGAGATCGCCGAGGCGAGGATGCCCACGATCATCGGGACGAGGACGCCGTCGGGCAGTTCTTGGGTGAGGGCGTCGTAGCCCTTCACGACCACGGCGCCCGCGGTCGCGGGGACGAGCAGGAGGAAGGAGACGCGCGCGGCCGCGTCGCGCGTGAGGCCGAGGAAGCGGCCGGCGGTGATCGTCACCCCCGAGCGCGAGGTGCCCGGCGCGAGCGCGAGCGCCTGGGCCGCCCCGATGAAGAGCCCGTGCTTCACGTTCACCTCGTCGACCTCGCGCCGCTGCGGGAGGCGGTCGGCCCA
Source organism: bacterium (assembly GCA_002919115.1). Taxonomy (GTDB): domain Bacteria; phylum Actinomycetota; class Thermoleophilia; order Solirubrobacterales; family 70-9; genus RSA11. Next base: position 3,488 of record PKER01000294.1, on the reverse strand, counting down.
GGCGAGCAGCAGGCCGAAGGCGATGAGCTGGACCGCGATCATCCACGGCTCGCCCAGGTTGTCGTCGATCCAGTCCTCGCCGAGCCCGCCGACGAGCACCGCGGGGATCGTGCCGACGATGATCACCCAGGCGAGGCGCGAGTCGGTGTCCGTGATCGCCCGCGCGGCGACGCTGCGGAAGAAGCCGCGGACCATCGCAAGCAGCTCGTTGCGGAAGTAGATGACGACGCCGATCAGCGTGCCGAAGTGCAGGGCGACGTCGAAGATGGCGTGGAAGTCGGGGTTCTCGCGCAGGAACGTGTAGTCCTGCAGCCAGGGAACGAGGGTGAGGTGCCCGGATGACGAGATCGGCAGGAACTCGGTGAGTCCCTGGACCACGCCGAGCAGGAGCGCTTCCAGCCAGTCCACGGGCGGACGATGGTAGTCGCCGCCGGAGGGCGCGGGGCCGGTGCGCTGCTTTCGCGCGCCAGCTAGAGTTCACGCCGATGAAGCGCACGTTCCGTTTGGCAGTCCTCGCGAGCGCGGCCCTGATCGCGCTGTTCGCCTTCGCGCCCGCGGCCTTCGCGGCCGACGGCGAGGGCCTGCTCGGCCGCGTCGACGACAAGACGATCACGTTCTTCTCGTTCGGCGTGATGGCGTTCTTCGCGATCTTCGTGATCGTCGCGTCCGCGATCCAGGAGCGGATGGCGAACCGCAAGGAGCGCGTGCGCGAGGAGATCGAGCGGCTGCGTCAGCCGTAGCGCAGCGCGCAACCTAGTCCCCTAGACACCCGCGCCCTCGCCGCCGCGGCCCTCGCCGGCCGCGAACCTCTGCGCGCCGCGGATCGCCTCCTGAAGCGCCTCGCGCCCGAGCCGCGCCTCGAGCGCGAGCCCCTCTTCCAGCGGCAGCCCCGCGCCCTCGAGCGCCGCGCGCCGGTCCGAGAGCATCGTGGTCTGCGGGAAGCGCGCGAGCCCCTCGGCGATCTCGAGCGCGCGCTCGAGGTGCCGCCCCTCGGCGACGACCTCGTTGACCAGGCCCCAGGCGAGCGCCTCGCGCGCCTCGACGATGCGGCCGGTGAGGATCATCTCGAGCGCGCGGCCCATGCCGACGATCCGGGGCAGCCGCTGCGTGCCGCCGTCGATCAGCGGCACGCCGAAGCGCCGCTCGGTGAAGCCGAGCCTCGCGCCCTCGGTCGCGATCCGCAGGTCGCACCACAGCGCGAGCTCCAGGCCGCCCGCCAGGCACCAGCCCGAGATCGCGGCGATCGCCGGCTTGCTCGGGGTGAGCCGGGTGAACCCCAGCGGCCCTTCGCGGAACTCCTCAAGCCACCGGTCGAGCCCCGCGGCGTCGATCCCCTCCGACGCGAGCTCGGCGAGCGCCTTCAGGTCCGCCCCCGCGCAGAACGCCTCCCGCCCCTCGCCCGTGAGCACGAGGACGCGCGCCTCGTCGTCGGCCTCGAAGCGCTCGTAGCCCGCGCGCAGCGCGCGGGCCGTCTCGGCGTCGACCGCGTTGCGCCGCTCGGGCCGGGTGATGGTGAGCACGGCCGCGGAGCCGCGGCGCTCGTAGCTCACCTTGCCCATGCCGGCGCCCCCTACGTACCGATCCGGAACTCGGTCAGCAGGCGCTTCTCGGACTCGCTCGGCACGGTGGCGATCACCTCGACGTGATCGGCCAGCGGCGTGCCGCGGAGCTTGGTGGCGAGCAGGTCGTCCACCTGGAAGACGCCCGCGGAGTTGTTCATCTGGATCTCGATGCGCACGGCACGGTCCTTGCCCGCGGAGATCCTGACGCCGTCGATCGCGGCCGCCGAGATCGAGTGGATGCCCACCTGGCCCGCCTCGACCGGGATCCGCGAGCGGCCCTCGGCCATGTCGAGGGCGTCGGCCACGCGCACGACGCCCGCCTCGACGGTGTAGGGCTCGCCGCGGCGCCGGTGGCCGATGATCGCGTGCAGCGCCTCGGCGATCACGACGGCGCGCTCGGCGTCCGGGTAGACGTCGGCGAGCAGCTCGCGCAGCTTGCGCTCGGCGAGGAACAGGCTGTAGGCCTCGTGGTCGGCGCGGTGGATCGACATGCCGACGTCGTGAAAGAGCGCGCCCGCGGCGACCACGACCTCGGCGTCGCGCTCGCGCATGGCGTGGTCGGTCACCATCGCGGGCTCCACGCCCGCCTTGGTGAGCAGGCGCAGCAGGCGCAGCGCGATGTTCAGCACGATCTGCACGTGCACCCACGAGTGGTCGGACATGCCGAGCCGCTCGGAGTTGACCTGCGCCATGTGCCACCACGCGCGCACCTCGGGGTCCGCGTTCACGGCGGCGAGGAACGCCTCGAGCCGCCGGTTGCCGCGGGTGGGCGCGCGCACGTTGGCGGCGGCGATGGCGTCCGCCGGCTTGCGGCCGCGCTCCCCCGGCCCCTTCTGCTGGTCGCTGCCCTCCATCGCCGGGCAGTCTGGCATCCCGGCGTGACGCTCGGCGTCGGCGAGCCGCTCAGCCGCCCAGGTGCGGCGAGGCGAGCTCGAGAAGCCGGGGCCACGCCCACGTCTCCCACGAGGCCGCGACGAGCAGCATCGGGATCGCGAGCGCGACCGTGGCGGCCGTGGCGGCGAGCAGCTCGTGCCAGTCGGAGCGCCGCGAGGCGATCGTCCACGCGGCGAGCGGCAGGAACACCGCGGTCAGCTCGAGCACGGCGTGCGGCGCCACGGTGAGCATGAGCAGCGCCGGCGAGATCCCGAACTGGGCGGCGAGCTGGGCCCCGGTCGAGCCCAGGACGTAGGCCTGCGTGACCAGCGAGAAGGCGGTCACGCCGGCGACCCAGGCGAACGCCACCGGGCGGGCGCGCTCGTGGATCCAGCGGTTCCAGCCGGTGAGCTGCTCGGCCTGGGCGGGCAGCGAGCTGCCCGCCATGAAGCCGGCGACGCACGCGAACCCGTGCAGGGCGAGGACGAGGCCGTTGCGGCCGAGGACCTCGAGGTAGTCGTCGAGGCCGGCCGGGAACGAGATCCCCGGGATGAACGCCGGGGTCAGGTCGGCGGTCACAAGCGAGGCGACGACGAGGACCGCCGTGAGCAGGCCCGCCGCGAACGCCAGCGCGCCGAGCAGCCAGGACCGCAGGACCGCGGACGGGTCGCGGTTCCAGCGGTACAGGGCAGCGCGGGTGTCGTGCAGCCCCTGCCGCGCGGCTAGCTCGGCGACGCTCATGCCCTGTTCATCGGCATCACCGAGCCGGCCGCTTTAGCGGGCGCGGGTCAGCGCCCGCAGACGGGCCAGGGGCTCGCGCCGGCGCGCTCGTAGAGGAGCTGGGCGCGGTAGTCCTGCTCGGCCTCGGAGGCCTGGGCGGGGTTGCCGGTGCCGCCGACCGACTGCCAGGTGCCCATGTCGAACTGGTACTTGCCGTAGTAGCCCGCGGGGTTGACCGCGCTCGGGTTGCCGCCCGACTCGCAGGCCGCGATCGCCTCGAGCGTGCCGTTCGTCGCCACCTGGGCGGGGACGTCGCTCCCGGCCGCGGCCGCC
>PKER01000099.1 GCA_002919115.1 bacterium | reverse complement strand
CTGTCGCCGCCGTGCTCGCCGCCGGCGGCTTCGCCGCCTCGGCGACCGGCGCCCTCGGCCCGGAGGACCGCTCGGCCGAGCTCGCCGCGCAGCTCGATCCCTCGAAGCCGCGCAACGTGATCCTCGTGATCGGCGACGGCATGGACGACTCGATGATCACGGCGGCCCGCAACTACGAGCTGGGCGCCGACGGGCGCTTCGCGATCGACGAGCTGCCCTTCACCGGGGCGATGACGACCCACGGGCTCAAGGTCGGCACCGGGCCCGACTACCCGATCGCCTACGTGTCGGACTCGGCGCCGACGGCGAGCGCCTGGTCGACCGGGCGCAAGACCGTCGACGGGCGCATCTCCCAGGGCCCGAGCGTCGCTCCGGAGATCCCTGGCGAGGACTACGAGACCGTGCTCGAGCAGTACGCCGAGCAGGGCAAGCTCACCGGGAACATCACGACCTCGGAGCTCACCGACGCCACCCCCGCGGCCGCCGCGTCGCACATCAACCAGCGCTCCTGCCAGGGCCCGGAGGACATGGCAGCCTGCCCGGCCGCGCGCAAGGCGAACGGCGGCAAGGGGTCGATCGCCGAGCAGCTCGTCGACAACGAGGTCGACGTGCTGATGGGCGGCGGGCTGCAGCGCTTCGAGCAGGACACCGACGCGGCCGAGACGGTGCTCGAGTACGCCCAGGATAAGCACGGCTACCGCGTCGTGCGGGACGCCGAGGAGCTCGCCGCGATCGACTCGCTCGACGGGGGCCCCGTGCTCGGCCTGTTCGCGAACGGGAACATGACCCCGATCTACGAGCCCCTGGTGGCGAGCCCGCCGCCGGGCGCGGGTGGGCCCGAGGCCCGCTGCGAGGAGGCCGACCGCGGCGATCAGCCGACGCTGGCTGAGATGACCGCGAAGGCGATCGAGCTGCTCGACAACCCGAACGGGTTCTTCCTGCAGATCGAGAGCGCGATGATCGACAAGCAGGAGCACGCCTCCGACATCTGCGGCGCGATCGGCGATCTGGCCGCGCTCGACGAGGCGGTGCGGGTCGCGCTCGACTACCAGGCGGAGAACCCGGACACGCTGATCGTCGTCACGGGCGATCACGCCCACTCCACGCAGATCGTGCCGGGCCCGAGCTCGGGGCGCCAGACGGCGACGCTGCAGACCGCCGACGGCGATCCGATGACCGTCGCCTACAGCACCCAGGCGAGCGGCTCATCGCACACCGGCGCGCAGATCCGGGTGGCGGCGAGCGGGCCGCAGGCCGCGAACGTCACCGGCGTGATCGACCAGACCGACCTCTACCGCACGCTGCTCGGGCGCGAGCCGAGCACGCTGCCGGAGGGCCCGCCGGCCCCGCCGAGCGTCCAGGTCGGCGCGCCGCGCTCGGTCAAGCGGGCCGAGCTCACGCGCAACGGGCTGCTCGTCGCGGTCGCCGCGACCGGCGCCAAGCGGGTCCGCGTCGAGCTGCTCGCGGGCGGCAGGACGCTCGCCAAGGCGACCCTGCGCGGGCGCGGCGCGAGCAAGCGGCTCAAGCCGCGGCGCGCCGGCAAGGCCAAGGGCAGGCTCACCGTGATCGCGAGGGCGAACGGGCCCGGCGGCGCGGCGGAGGCCAGCGCCTCGGTGCGCCTGAAGCGCTGACGGCCACGGAGGGACGGCCGGACGAGGAGCGGGCGCCGCAGGGAAACGGCGCCCGCTTTTCTCGCCGGGCGCGCCCCGGCTCAGCCGCCCATGTGCCGGGCGATCACGACGCGCTGGATCTCGTTCGTGCCCTCGTAGATCTGGGTGATCTTCGCGTCGCGCATCATGCGCTCGACCGGGTACTCGTTCACGTAGCCGTAGCCGCCCAGCACCTGCACCGCCTCGGTGGTCACCTCCATCGCGGTGTCGGAGGCGAACAGCTTCGCCATCGAGCTGTACATGCCGAGGCGGGGGTCGTCGCGGTCGGCCATCGCGCACGCCTTGTAGAGCAGCTCGCGCGCGGCGGCCGTCTTCGTCTGCATGTCGGCGAGCTTGAACTGCAGCCCCTGGTGCTCGATGATCGGCTTGCCGAACGCGACGCGCTCCCTGGCGTACTCGACGGCGTAGTCGATCGCGCCCTGGGCGATGCCGACGGCCTGCGCCGCGGCGCCCAGCCGGGTGCGCTCGAGCGTGGCCAGCGCGACCCGCATGCCGCGCCCCACCTCGCCGACGACGTTCTCCTGCGGCACGCGCACGTCCTCGAACACGGGCTGGCCGGTGGGCGAGCCGTGGATCCCCATCTTGTGCTCGAACTTGGGCACCGAGAACCCCTCGCGGTCCTTCTCCACGACGAATGCCGTCACCCGGCGCTGCTCCGGGTCGGTGACGGCGAAGACCACGTAGAAGTCCGCGATCCCGGCGTTCGTGATCCAGTTCTTCGTCCCGTTGATCACCCACTCGTCGCCGTCGCGCACGGCGGTGGTGCGCATCGAGGCCGGGTCGGAGCCCGCGTCCGGCTCCGAGAGGCAGAAGGCGGGCGACCATTCGCCGCTCGCGCACTTGGGCAGGAAGCGCTCCTTGAGCTCCTGCGAGCCGAAGCGCTGGATAGGCAACGTGCCGAGCTCCTGGATCATCAGGATCAGCGCCACCGCCGCCGAGGCCTTCGCCAGCTCCTCGACCGCGATGTTCAGCATCAGCGTGCCGGTGCCGGTGCCGCCCCACTCCTCGGCGAACGGAAGCCCCAGGATGTCCTGCTCGGCAAGCAGCTTGCGGATGTCCCAGGGGTACTCGTCGGTCCGGTCGATCTCGGCCGCGCGCGGCGCCACCTGCTCCTGGGCGATCCGGCGCACCAGATCCCGGAAGTCCTCGAACTCCTGCGGGATGGAATAGAGCTCGCTCATCGAGCGCATCCTTGCAGGCCCGGCCGCCCGGCGGGGACGCTTCGGCGGCCCCGGGCGCGCCGGGAGCGCCGCGGCTGATCGACTTTCCCCGCTCAGCGGGCGAGGAAAGTCGATTGCGTCAGCTGTCGGCTGCCGCGGGCTCGGCCGCGCGGGCCGCGGCGGCGACCGGCGCCACCGCGTGGGCGCCGCCGTCTACGTGGATGATCTCGCCGCTGATCGCGCGCGCGAGGTCGGAGAGCAGGAAGATCGCCGTGTCCGCGACCGGGGTCGCGTCGTGGCGGTCCCAGCCCAGTGGCGCCGCCTCGTTCCAGTGCTCGACGAGCCCCTCGAAGCCGGGGATGCCGCTCGCCGCGGGCGTCGAGATCGGCCCCGCCGAGATCAGGTTCACGCGCACCCCGTGCGGGCCGAGGTCGCGGGCGAGGTAGCGCGCGACCGCCTCCAGCCCCGCCTTGGCGACGCCCATCCAGTCGTAGGACGGCCAAGCAACCGAGGCGTCGAAGTCGAGCGCGACGATGCTGCCCCCGCCCGGGCCGGACCCGTTGCGCGCGGCGAACAGCGGCTGCAGGGCCTCGGCGAGCGCCTTGAGCGAGTACGCGCTCGTCTCGAACGCCTTCTTCGCGCTGTCGCGCGGGGCGCCCAGGAAGTTCCCGCCGAGCGCGTCTGCCGGCGCGAACGCGATCGCGTGCACGGCGCCGTCGAGGCCGCCCCAGCGGTCGGCGAGCTCCTCGCGCACCGCCTCGAGGTCCTCGTCGCGGTCGACGTCGAGCTCGAGCACGTCGACCGGCTGCGGCAGGTGCTTGATGGCGCGCTCGGTGAGGCGCCGCACGCGCCCGAAGCTCGTCAGCACGATCTCGGCGCCCTCGCGCTGGGCCGCCTCGGCGATCGCGTAGGCGATCGAGTGCCGGTTGACGACGCCGGTGATCAGCAGGCGCTTGCCCTCGAGAAGCCCGCTCACAGCAGCACCTGGCTCCCGTAGAGCTCCGCGCTCGCGCTGATCGCCGGAGCGCCCGCCGCCTGCACCGCGCCGTTCCCGGCCCCGCCCGCCGAGGAAGCCGCGCC
>PKER01000388.1 GCA_002919115.1 bacterium | reverse complement strand
GTCACCACGACCAAGGACGAGTTCGGCAGCGGCAAGAAGTGCTCGCTGCGCGAGGCGATCCAGGCCGCGAACACGAACGCCAAGTTCGGCGGCTGCGCGAAGGGCAAGGGCGCCGACCGGATCGTGCTCAAGCGGGGCGTCTACCGCCTGACCCGCACCGGCTCGGATGACGACAACGCGAGCGGCGACCTCGACATCAACGGCCCGGTGGCCATCGCCGGCAAGGGCGAAAAGCGCACGGTGATCGACGGCAACGGCGAGCGGATCAAGGAGAGCGTCTTCCACGTCATCACCGGCCGGGCGCGGTTCGCCGGGATGACGATCCGCAACGGCTTCGACGACGACAACGAGTACGGGGGTGCGATCGACCATGTCAGCCCCGGCGCGCTGACCCTCGTCCGGATGCGCTTCGTGCACAACGCCGCGGACTACCTCGCCGGGGCCGTGTACCACTACAACCTCTCGAGCAACGTCACGATCGAGCGCTCGAAGTTCATCGAGAACGACTCGGCCTACTACGGCGGCGGGTTCTACTCCGATGGCGCCAAGAACGTGAAGATCCGCAACTCGCTGTTCAAGGACAACAGCGCTGATTACGCCTACGGCGGCGGGATCGGCGTCAACGGCGCCGTAGGCAAAACGGTGATCGCCCGCACGCGACTGCTCGGGAACGTCACCGACTACGACTACGGCGGCGGCCTCTACCTCGACTCCGACGAGGGGGCCGCGCTCTCCAAGCTCACCGTCGTGGGCAACACGTCCGGCGCGTACAGCAGCGGCTACGGCGGCGGCATCTACACCTACGACACGGACGTCACCCTGCGCGACTCCACCATCGCGGGCAACGTCTCCTCCTACTACGGAGGCGGGATCTACGCCCAGGCCGGGTCGCTCAAGCTGATCAACTCGACGGTCTCCCGCAACCACGCGAGCAACGACTCCGGGTACGGCGGGGGGATCTACGCCGATGGGCCGGTCGACATCCGCAGCTCGACCATCGTGTACAACCGCGCGTACGTCGGCGCCGGGATCTACGAAGACGATCCCGTGACCTACAAGAACTCGATCATCGCCCGCAACCGCGAGCTCTACGCAGTCCAGACCCAGGACTGCTACTCCGGCTCGCCCGGATCCTCCCTCGGTCACAACTTCTTCGGCGACGACACCTGTGACGCGTCGGGACCGGGCGACATCGCCAGCGGCACGTACTCGGAGCCGGCGAACCCCCTCGTGGAGGCCCTCGGCAACAACGGCGGCCCCACCCCCACCCACGCGCTGCTCCGCGGCTCGCCCGCGATCGACAAGGGCAAGGGCTGCCCGAAGCGCGACCAGCGCGGGCACAAGCGCAAGGGCAAGTGCGACATCGGGGCGTTCGAGCGCTAGTCACCAGCTGCCAGTTTCCAGCTTCCAGCTGTTGGGCGCCGACGCTGGCGCCTTCGCGCTGGAAGCTGGTGGCTGGCGACTGGTAGCTGGTGGCTGGTAGCTGCTGATTACGCTCCGCCCATGGCCTCGCGTGGCGATCGCCTGAAGCACTGGGGCTGGGGGCGTGAGTCGCAGGCGCCCAAGCCCGCCGACGTCGAGGCGCTCGCGCCGCTGGTGCGCGAGCGCCTCGGGATCGAGCCCCAGCCCGTCGAGGCGCCGACGCCGCTCGAGGCGATCGAGCTGCCCGCGCCCCGCATCGAGCCGCCGGCGAGCCTCGCCGGCGTGCTCACCGCCGACCGCTACGAGCGCGCCTCGCGAGCGCTCGGCAAGGCCTACCGCGACGTCGTCCGCGGGATGCGCGGCCAGATCGAGTACGCGCCCGACCTGGTCGCCACGCCGCGCACCGAGGCCGACGCCGAGCGCGTGCTCGCCTGGTGCGCGGAGCGGGGCATCGCGGTCATCCCCTTCGGCGGCGGCACCTCGGTCGTCGGGGGCGTGGAGCCGCGGCTGCCGCGCGAGTACCCAGGCGTCGTCACGCTCGACGTGCGCGGACTGGACCGCGTGCTCGAGCTCGACGAGGCGTCCCGGGCGGCGCTGATCGAGGCAGGGGCGACGGGCCCGCGGCTCGAGGACCAGCTCCGCGAGCGCGGCTACACGCTGCGCTGCTTCCCGCAGTCGTTCGAGTTCTCGACGCTCGGCGGCTGGATCGCGACGCGCGCGGGCGGGCACTTCGCGACCCGGCTCACGCACATCGACGACATGGTGGAGTCGATTCGTGCGCTCACGCCCGGCGGCACCTGGGAGAGCCGCCGCCTGCCCGGCTCAGGCGCGGGGCCCAGCCCCGACCGCCTGCTGCTCGGCTCCGAGGGCATCCTCGGCGTGATCACCCGCGCCTGGGTGCGAGTGCTGGAGCGCCCGCGCTTCCGCGCCGCCTGCCCGGTCGCGTTCGCGGGCTTCCGCGAGGGGGCCGCGGCCGTCCGCGAGCTCGCCCAGTCGGGCCTCGACCCGGCCAACTGCCGCCTGCTCGACCACGGCGAGGCCGCGATCTCGGGCGCGGGCACCGGCGAGCACGCGCTGCTCATGCTGGGCTTCGAGTCGGCGCACCACCCCGTCGACGGGAAGCTGCGCGTCGCCCTCGAAGTGGCGCGCGCGCACGGCGGGCAACCCGGCGAGATCCGCACGAGCGGCGGGGACTCCGGCGACGCGAGCGGCGCCTGGCGGCAGTCGTTCCTCGCCGCCCCGTACCTGCGCGACTCGCTCGTCCAACTCGGGATCCTCACCGAGACGTTCGAGACCGCGATCACGTGGGATCGCTTCGAGGAGTTCCACGCGACGGTCACGGACGCCGCGCGCCGCGCGGCCGCAGAGGCGAGCGGGACGCCCGCGACGGGCCCCGGGTCCCCCACGGTCACCTGCCGCTTCACGCACGTCTACCCCGACGGCCCGGCGCCCTACTTCACCGTGCTCGCCCCCGCCCGCCGCGGCTCGGAGGTCGAGCAGTGGGACGCGGTCAAGGCCGCGGTCAGCGAGGCGATCATCGGCGCCGGGGGCACGATCACGCACCACCACGCGGTCGGGCGCGACCACCGCCCCTGGTACGACCGCCAGCGCCCCGACCCCTTCGCGGCGGCGCTCGCAGCCGCGAAGCGCGCGGTCGATCCGGGCGGGGTGATGAACCCGGGGGTGTTGGTGGATTAGCTGCCAGCTGCCAGTCGCCAGTTGGGCGGGTCCAGCCGCGTGTCGACGACCAACTGCGCCGGGGGGTCACGGAACAGGCGACCGGCGACCGAATGACCAGCGACCGACGACCTAATTCATCCCAGACGCGCCGCACCACCACCGCGCAGCGGGTGAACCCGGTCGTAAGCGCCCAGCCGGGAGCGCTCGTGCGTGATCACGAGCACGCCGCGGTTCTCGGTGTGGGCGAGCTCGGCGAGGCGGTCGAGGAGCTCCTGGGCGCCTGCCGGGTCGAGGTGCGTCGTCGGCTCGTCGAAGATGAGGAAGCGGGCGTCGGCCAGCAGGAGGCGGGCGGTCGCGATCCGCTGGCGCTGGCCGCCTGAGACCTGGGCGCCCAGCTCCCCGACCTCCGTGTCGATGCCGTCGGGGAGCGACTCCAGCCAGGGCCCGAGGCCGACCCCGCGCAGCGCCGCCTCCACCTCCTCCCTGGACGCATCCGGCCGGGCGATCGCGACGTTCTCGCGGATCGTAGTGGCGAACAGGTACGCGTCCTGTGGCGCGATCCGCACCACCCGCCGCAGCTCGTCGGGGTCGAGGTCGCGCAGGTCCACGCCGTCGAGCGTGATCGCTCCCTCGGTCGGGTCGCGGAAGCGCACGAGCAGCTCGGCGAGCGTCGTCTTGCCGACGCCGCTCGGCCCGACCAGGGCGACCGCTCGGCCCTGCTCCAGGCGCAGGTCGACGCCCTCGAACACCGGAGGCGCGCCGGGCTCGTACGCGAAGCTCACGCCGTGCAGCTCGAGCGCGCCGATCTGCAC
>PKER01000340.1 GCA_002919115.1 bacterium | reverse complement strand
CCCCCGCCGGCCCCGTTTTCCCTGGCGGAGCCGCAGGCGGAGCGGCTGTCGAAGACGTGGATGCGCTCCCCGCCGCGGCCCTCGTCGATGAGCTGCTGGCGCGCCTGCCTGGCCGAGTCGCAGGTCCCGGAGATCCCCGACGAGAGGTGCAGAGAGACGATCTCGCGCCCCTCGTCGAGCAGCGGGCCGTAGACGGAGACGAAGTCGCCGACCGAGGGCTGCGACGTGGTCGCGGCCCCGGGGCTCGCGCTCAGCCGCTCGTAGAACGTCCCGTACTCGGCGGCCGAGATCTCGCCCTCGGCGCGCTGCACGCCGTCGAGGGTCACGTACAGGCTGACGGTGTGGATGCCGTACTCGGCGATGAGCTCGTCCGGCAGGTAGGCCGTCGTGTCGCAGACGATCGCGGTGGCGTTGTCGGCGCTCACGCGAGCACTTCTATCACGCGGCCGGGGGCCAGCGCGGGCCGCGAGTACGATCCCCCGTCGTGGGGAAGACCCTCGTCACCGGCGCCACGGGCTTCATCGGCTCCCACCTCGTGAGGGCGCTGGCGGAGCGCGGCGACGAGCTGCGGCTCCTGGTGCGCCGCACCTCCCGCGTCGAACACCTCGACGACATCGAGTTCGAGCGCGTCACCGGCGACGTGCTCGACCGGCGCGCGGTGCGCCGCGCGATGAAGGGCGCCGACCGCGTCTTCCACGTCGCGGGCAGCACGTCGATGCGCAGCCGCGACCGCGAGGCGGTCTTCGAGCTCAACGTCCGCGGCACCCGCATCGTGCTCGAGGAGGCGCTCAAGGCCGGGGTGGAGCGCGTCGTGCACACCTCGTCGGTGGCGGCGATCGGGGTGGCGCCGCCGGGCGGGGCCCTGGACGAGACGGCCGTGTTCAACGCGGGGCACCTCGGCATCGCCTACGTGAACTCCAAGCACGAGGCCGAGGTCGAGGCGCTGCGGATCGGCGCGCGCGGCCTGCCGGTGGTCGTCGTCAACCCGTCGTTCGTCTTCGGCCCCGACGACCCGACCGGCGGCAGCTCGATGGCGCTGCTGCGCCGGTTCCTGCAGCGGCGCATCCCGGCCTACGTGGACGGCGCGATCAACATCGTCGACGTGCGCGACGTCGCCCGCGGGCACCTACTCGCGGACGAGCGCGGCGAGCCGGGCGAGCGCTACATCCTGGGGGCGCGCAACTTCACGCTCGACCGGCTCTTCGCCGACCTCTCGCGGCTCTCCGGCGTGGACGCCCCGGAGGTCAAGCTGCCCGGCCCGGTGGTGCTGGCCGCGCTCGCCGCCGGCAGGCGGGTCGGCGTCAAGCTGCCGACGGAGCCCGACGAGGTGCGCTCGGCGATGCAGTGGTGGACCTTCCGGAACACGAAGGCCAAGCGCGAGCTCGGCTTCGACCCGCGCCCGCACGAGGAGACGCTCGCCGACGCGGTGCGCTGGCAGACCGAGGCGCTGAACCACGCGATCGGCGGGCGGGCGTCGCGCCTGGAGCGGCTCGCGCTCGGCGCAGCGGGCAGCGCGATCCGGCTCGGGGAGAGGCTCGCGAAACGATGAGCGCGAAGCGCGAGGTCGTCCTCTACCGCTGCCCCACGCCGACCGACTTCCTGTGCCCGTGCGGGGCGGTCGCCCGCAAGCTGCGGCGGCTCGGCGTCGAGTACCGGACCGAGCGCGTCCCGTACAGGCGCAGCGCGCGCCCCGAGATCGAGGAGCTCACCGGCCAGCGCCGCGTCCCCGTGCTCATCGACGGCGACGAGGTGATCTCCGACTCCAAGCGCATCATCGAGTACCTGGAGTGGAGTCGGGGCGGCGAGCGATGACGAGGACGCGGGGCCGGTCCTTTACTATGTGAAGCACGATGGAGACTCCGAAGGCGGCGATAACCCTCAGCGACGCGGCGGCGGAGAAGATCCGCGAGCTCACCAGCGCCAGCGGCAACCCCGACGAGCAGGCCCTGCGCGTTTCCGTCAAGGGCGGCGGCTGCTCGGGCTTCCAGTACGCGCTCGCGCTCGACAAGCCCCGCGACGACGACCACGTCTTCGAGGACAAGGGCGTCGCCGTGGTCGTCGACAAGGTGTCGATGCAGTTCGTCTTCGGCTCCGAGGTCGACTACGTCGACGGCCTCCAGGGCGCCGGCTTCACGGTGAACAACCCCAACGTCGTGGCCGCGTGCGGCTGCGGCTCCTCCTTCCAGGTCCGCGAGGACGCGCCCGCGTTCGCCTAGCGGCGGCGACCGGCTAGCTTCATCGGCGCGCCCCGGCGGGCGCGGCGAGCGATGCCGCGCGCGCGGGGGAGCGCACAGTCACACCGCACCCTCAGGAGCAGGAACTTGGCGACGGTCACGGCCGCGAGCCTCACCAAGCACATCGGCGATCGCAAGCTGTTCGGCGACGTGTCGTTCAAGCTCGAGCGCCGCAACCGCATGGCGCTCTCGGGCCGCAACGGCTCGGGCAAGACCACGCTCCTGCGCATCCTCGCCGGCGAGGTCTCGCTGGACGGCGGGACCGTCGCCCTCGGCAAGGGCGTGCGGGTCGCCCTCCACGACCAGCGCCCGCCGCGCGACCAGGGCCTGAGCCTCGAGGAGTACGTGGTCTCCGGGCTGGACTGGGTGCTGGGGATCGAGCGCGAGCTGCGCGAGCTCGAGGAGCGCATGGCGGCGGGCGCCGACGAGCGCACGCTCGCTGCGTACGCGGAGGCGCAGACGCGGCTCGAGGTCGCGGGCGGCTACCGCTGGCGCGACGGCGCCCTGCAGACGCTGCGCGGGCTCGGCTTCCGCGAGGAGGACTTCGGCCGAGCGCTCTCCACGTTCTCGGGCGGCGAGCTCACGCGCGCCTCGCTGGCCCGGGCGCTCGCCGCGCGGCCGGACCTGCTGCTCCTCGACGAGCCCACCAACCACCTCGACATCGAGTCGCTCGAGTGGCTCGAGGAGTACCTCAACGACCTCGACGCGGCGGTCGTCCTGGTCGCGCACGACCGCTGGTTCCTTGAGTCGGTGGGCACGTGCGTGCTCGAGCTCGAGGGCGGCCGCGGGCGGTTCTTCGCGGGGCCCTGGCACGTGTGGCGCAAGGAGAAGCTCGCGCGCGAGCTCGCCGTCGAGCGCGACCTGGCGCGGCGCGAGGCGGACATCGCGCGGCTCGAGCGGTTCGTGGAGCGCTTCCGCGCCAAGGCCACCAAGGCCCGCCAGGCGAAGGCCAAGCAGAAGCAGATCGAGCGCCTGCGGGCGGGCGCGCCCGAGCTCATGCCGGCCGACGGCAAGGCGCTCTCGTTCAGCTTCGGCAAGGCCGAGCGCTCCGGCCGCGTGGTGCTCGAGCTGGAGGGCGCGCGCTTGGAGGTCGGCGACCGCGTCCTGCTCGAGGACGGCGAGCTGTGGCTCGAGCGCGGCGAGCACGTCTGCCTGATCGGCCCCAACGGGACCGGCAAGTCGACCCTGGTCGCGGCGCTCGCCGGCCGGCGCAAGCTCGACGGCGGCAAGCTGCGCTTCGGCCACAAGGTGAAGCTCGGCTACCTCGCGCAGCACGCCGAGGTGCCGCCCGAGCCCGGGCTCACCGCGCTCGCGCACGCCCAGCGCTCGACCGGGCTGTCGGAGGCGAAGGCGCGGGCCCTGCTCGGCCGCTTCATGTTCTCGGGCAGCGACGTGGAGAAGCAGGTCAGCGACCTCTCGGGCGGCGAGCTGCAGCGGCTCTCGCTCGCCATCCTCGTGAGCTCCGACGCCAACCTGCTGATCCTCGACGAGCCCACGAACCACCTCGACGTCGAGAGCCGCGAGGCGCTCGAGGAGGCGCTCTCCGGCTTCGAGGGCACGCTGCTTCTGATCTCGCACGACCGCGCGCTGCTCGAGGCGGTCGGGACGCGCACGGTCGCCTTCGAGGACCGGCGGTTGCGCAACTACCTCGGTGGCTGGGCGGAGTACCGCGAGGTGCGCGAGCGGGCGCGCGCCGC
>PKER01000162.1 GCA_002919115.1 bacterium | reverse complement strand
GCCTCGATCTCGTCGCGGCCGCGGACCAGCGCCTTGCGGCCGGGGTCGGCCGCGCGCCCGAGCGTGACCAGCGAGCGCTCGGTGGCGCGGGCGAAGTCGGGCATGTCGACGGCGAGCTCGTTCAGCTCGGGGGCGGCCGCCCGCAGGTCGGTGAGCAGCGGCGTCGTCTGCTCGGCCGCCTCGCGGAGCTTCGCCATCGTCGGGCCGAGCTCGGCGAGCGCGTCGTCGAGCAGGTCGAAGTCGGTCGAGAGGTCCTCGCGCCGCTCGGCGCCGGCCGTCGCCGTCTCCCCCGCCTCGCGGATGAAGCGCACGACCTGGTCGCTGCGCTCCGCGAGCTTGCCGATGATCTCGTCGGCGTCGACGTTGAGCTGGCGGATCGTGCGGTTCTCGGCGGCGACGAGCTCGAGCGCCTCGTGCAGGTTGCGCAGCGCGGGCGCCCCCAGGCGAATCGCCTCGTTCAGGTTTTCGCCGTTGCCGCCGAGCGCGGTGCCGAACTCCCTGATGAGGAGGCCCAGCCGCTCGCGGTAGGGCATCCGCATCGTGTTCAGCACGAGGTCGTTCTGGACGGTCTGCTTGACCTGGCTCGCGGGTAGGGTGCCGCCGTCGGGCAGCGGCTCGCCCTGCGGGTCGCAGTCGATGAAGTACTCGGCGATCAGCGACTGCGGCTCCGACGAGCACTCTGTGTCCTCGCCGAGCACGGCGTGGTCGCCGCTCAGCTCGACGGTCACGACCGCCCGCTTCTCCGGGGTGATGTCGAGGTCGGTGACCGTCCCCGCGGGCACGCCCGCGACCCGCACCTCGGACCCGTCGACGATCCCGAACGCGTTGTACATCTCGATCTTGTAGGTCCGGGCGTCGTCGGCGCCCGCCACGCTCGCGAGCGCGCCCGCCGCGCAGGCCAGGACCGCCAGTGTCAGAGCGATGCGCCTCACGGTCCCGTCGGCAGCTGGGTCGGGTCGCAGTTGAGGGTGCCGCCGTCGGTGAACGGCACGGAGCCGTCGCCCGGGTCGCGCTCGAGCGAGCCGGGGCAGCGCTTGTGGTTGCCCACGTCAAGCGACGGGACGCCGAGGCCCTTGAGGATGTCGCCCGGGTCGAGCGGCGAGAGCAGGTCGACCAGGCCGGAGGCCGACGGCGTGAACGCGTTGAAGGTGGTCGCGACGCGGCCGAGGGCGCCGCTCGCGTCGGTGAGGCCCGACTTGGAGAAGTCGTCGAACCACCCGACCAGCTCGGGCGTGTAGGCGCGCAGGTGGGCGAGCTGCGGCAGGGAGTTGCGCAGCGAGCACGTCGCCTCGCCCAGGGCGCCCTGGCCGAAGTCGCGGTCGGCGGCGTTTTCGTAGTCGGTGCGCGGGTCGGAGCCGCAGTCGGGCGCGCCCGAGCCCACCGCGACGCGGGCGAGCGCGGGCTGCAGGCGGGTGAGCTCGACCAGGTCGTTGCGCGCGCCCGGGCGGCGGACGACGCTCGCCAGGTCGCGCAGGGCGGGCACGGCGTCGGCCGAGGCCCCGCGCAGCTCGGCGAAGAACGGCCCGAGGCGCCTCGCGAGCGGCTTGGAGGCCTCGACCAGGGGGCCCACGTCGTCCAGCGCCGCGCGCAGGTTGACGAAGGTCGTGTTCGCCTCGCGCATGAAGTCCGGCAGGCCGCGCACCGCGCGGGTGATCCGCTCGCGCTCGGCGGCCAGCGCCCCCAGGGCCTCGCTGGAGGCGGCGACGAGCCCGGAGATGTCGCGCTCGCGCGCGGCGAGCAGCCCCGCGAGGCGGTCGGAGTCGACCAGAAGCTGCTCGAGGGCGCGCTCGTCGCGGGAGAGCTCGGCGAAGACGCGCCGCGAGGTGGAGAGGAACGGGTTCGCGTAGCGGAAGCCCCGGTTGGCCTTCCTGCCCACGCCCTCGTAGGCCGCCGCGAACCCGCGCACGGTGCGCTTGAAGTCGCGCACGGTCTCGTCGTCGAGCGTGTTGAAGAGCTGGTCGAGGTCGACCGCGGAGACGGTCTCCGCGCGGGTCAGCCGCCCGCCGTCGGGGATCTCCTCGCCCGCCCGGTTCGCGGGCGGGAGGGTGAGCTCGAGCTGGCGGCCCGCGATCGACGACAGCGAGCCCTGGCGGACCGTGGCCGTCGTGCCGCGGCGCAGCGGGGCGAAGCGCTCGTCGACGGTGAAGGTGACCTCGGCGCCGCCGTCGGGGGCGAGCTTGATGTCGGTGATGGTGCCGGCGCGCGCCCCCGCGACCGTCACCTCGTTCCCCTTCACGAGCTGGCCCGCGTTCTCCAGGTCCGCCGTTACCTCGTATTCCTCCCCGCCGAGCAGGGCGAACAAGGCGACCGCCGCGAGCGCGGCGACGATCGCCGCCCCCGCCAGCCTGCGTTTGCGCTCTTGCCCCTCATCGCCGGCCTCGTCGGCCTGGCGACCTGCGTGCCGGTCCCGCTCGGTCACGGGTTGCACGGTATCGAGAGACCCCTAAGCCCCATGACGATCACGTACCCGCGCCGGGGTCGCGGATGCATGACCGCTTTCGGCTGCGCTGCGACCGAGACCTTCCCGCGTGCCCCGTGTTGAGATAGGCACCGGTGCTGGGTACGCAGGGAGCACTACGCCCCTGGACGACGGTCGCGTGCGCGGCCGCGCTTGCGGCTGCCCTCCTCTGGGCGGGGCTCGCCGCAGGCGACGCCGACGCGCGCAACCGGTACGTGCCCCCGAAGGGGAAGATCTGGCACGGCGTCTCCGACACCGGCGACCTCGCCGGCTACCAGCGCTTCAACCGGCAGGTGCGCCACCACACCCCGCTCCTGCAGACCTTCTACCACTGGGGCGTGCCGCTCACGACGGGCGCGCTCGACCGCTGGGCGAGCACCGGCACCCGCGGCGTGCTGAGCCTCTCCACCGCGCCCGGCGGCAAGCCCGAGGTGATCACCCCGAAGGAGATCGCCACGGGTCGCGATGACCACTACATGCTGCGGCTCAACCAGTCGATCGCCAACTCGGGGCAGGTCGTCTACATCCGGCCCTTCGCCGAGATGAACCTGCACTACAACCCGTACTCGGGCTTCAAGGCGGACGGCTCGCTGCGCTCGCCCGCGCACCGCCCCCGCTGGTACAAGCTCGCCTGGCGGCGCCTCGTGACGATCGTGCGCGGCGGCTCGCGCGACAAGATCAACCGCAAGCTGCGGCGGATGGGCCTGCCGCGCATCCACCGGGCGAAGTCCAACAACGGCCCAATCTACGAGAAGCGCAAGGTGCCCGCGAAGCTCAAGCGGCCGAAGGTCGCGTTCATGTGGATGCCGATGACGATCTCCAACCCCAACATCCGCAAGAACCGGCCGATGGCGTACTGGCCCGGCCGGCGCTACGTGGACTGGGTCGGCACCGACATCTACGCGCGCTACGCGACGCCGGGCGTGTGGAGCGCGCTCGACCGCTTCTTCCACTCGAAGGCGATGCGCGGCCTGCCGTTCGCGATCGGCGAGTACGGGCCCTGGAACAACGACCGCCGCGGGCACTTCGTGCGCCGGCTGTTCCGCTGGGCGAAGAAGCACCGCCGCGTGAAGGCGCTCATCTACTTCCGCAGCGTGAACACGGACAACGAGTTCAACCTGCAGTACTACCCCGGCGCACGCCGCGAGCTGCGCCGCCAGCTCAGGTCGCGGCGCTTCCCGGAGTACGCGCCGGGGACCCGCAAGAACGAGAAGAAGCCCGGGAAGGGGCACCGGCGGAGCCGGGGGCTAGTCCGCGGCGCGCGCGCCGACGCGCCCCTTGAGCGCCCCCAGCTCCCGCAGCCGCGCCCGGCCCTCAGCCAGGCAGCGGTTCACCTTGGTGTAGGTCCAGCCGGTGAGCTCGCAGATCTCCGCGTAGGAGTAGCCCACGCCGAGCAGGACGAGCGCGCGCTGCTCGGCGGGCTTGAGGCGGCGCAGGGCGCGGGCGCGCTCGTGCGCGGCCTCGCGGCGCTCGAGGTGCTCCGC
>PKER01000106.1 GCA_002919115.1 bacterium | reverse complement strand
TCGCCGAGGCGGAGCGCGGCAGGCGCCGGGTGCACCGGGTGTGGCGCGCGCCCGAGACGCCGGCCGACGAGCTCGAGCGGCTCGCGGGCTCGCCCGACCACCAGGGGGTGGTCGCGGAGGTCGACCCCTACCCCTACGCGGACGCCGACGCCCTGCTCGACGGCGACGCCACGCTCGTCGTCGCCCTCGACCAGGTGCAGGACCCCCACAACCTGGGCGCCGTGGCGCGGTCGGCCGAGGTCGCGGGCGCGGCGGGGATCGTGATCCCCGAGCGGCGGGCGGTTGGGGTGACCCCGGCCGTGTGCAAGGCCTCGGCGGGGGCGGTCGAGCACCTGCCCGTGGCCCGCGTGCGCAACCTGGCCGACTGGCTGGCCGCGGCGAAGCGCAGGCCCGGCGTCTGGGTGTACGGCGCCGACGGCGAGGCCCCGACGCCCTACACCGACGCGGAGCTCACCGGCAGCGTGATCCTCGTGCTGGGCAGCGAGGGGCGTGGGCTGCGCCCGCGGGTCGCCGAGCAGTGCGACCTGCTCGTCTCGATCCCGACGCTGGGGCGGGTCGATTCGCTCAACGTCTCAGCCGCTGCCGCGGTGCTTCTGTTCGAGGCGGTCCGCCAGCGGGGCGGGGCCGCCGGCGCCTAACAAGGGCAGCGGACGGACTCCGTAATCTGCAAGGAACCTTGCACGGCGCGCCGGCCGAGTTGACAGAAGAACGCGCGCTACCCTAGACTGCGCGCAGCAGTAAGGGTGAACCAAAGGTCGAGCTTTAGACCCGAGGGTTCGCCGGACAAGTGAAGGTACATGGCGCCCAGGGGAGGTGCGGCGCCACCCGATTTCCGATGAACGGAAGGATCGTGTGGCATGGCAACGCAGCAAATCCCCTCGGCACCGGTAGCGGCGACCCACTCGCGGGCGCAGTCTAACCCTCAACTTGAGCCTGATGATCACTACCTCGTCGCCCTCGCCAAGCAGGGGAGCGCGGACGCGTACGACCGCCTCGTCAGGCGTTATCGCGGCTTCGTCCGCCTGAAGGCGTCCTCGTACTTCCTGCTCGGCGGCGAGCCCGACGACCTGATCCAGGAGGGCCTCGTCGGCCTCTACAAGGCGATTCGGGACTTCCGCCCGGACCGTGAGTCGAGCTTCCGGAACTTCGCCGAGCTCTGCATCACGCGGCAGATCATCACCGCGGTCAAGACCGCGAGCCGCAACAAGCACAGCCCGCTGAACCAGTACGTCTCGTTCGCGCAGGCGCCGGCGGCGACGGGCGACAGCGAGACGACGCTCGAGGAGGTGCTGCCGGGGCCGATCTCCGACGACCCGGTCGACCGGGTGATCGCGAGCGAGGAGCTGAGCAGCCTGGTCGCCTGCCTGGGCACCGTGCTCTCGGACCTCGAGTCGCGCGTCCTTTCCCTGTACCTCGACGGGCACAGCTACGAGGTCGTCGCCCGCAAGCTCGAGTGCGACACGAAGACGGTCGACAACGCGCTCCAGCGGGTGAAGCGCAAGGTGGCGAACCACCTCGCCCAGCGCGAGGTCCCGCTCTGAGCCGATCGCCGGCCGTCGCCGAGCCGACGCTTCCCGTGCGCCCCGGGTCGCCGCCCGGGGCGCGCGTGCGTTCCGGGGGCCCGCCCGCCCATATCCTGGGTCCCCAGCCACAGGGCATCAAGGCGCGCCCGGGTAGCTCAACTGGCAGAGCACCTGATTTGTAATCAGGCGGTTGCGGGTTCGAGTCCCGCCCCGGGCTCTCCACCGACGCGAGGCACATGAGCGAGACCGACTTCACCTGGCGCGACGCTGAGCGCACGATCGTCTTCCGCGCGGCCGCCATGGCCGACGTGATGGAGCTGCTCGCGCAGCACGGCTGGGGGGAGTACGAGCTGCTCACGACCCAGAGCGGCCTCGCCCAGGGGCCCATCGAGCTGGCCGACCGCGCGGCGTCGCTGCACCTCGTGCCGCCGGGGCCGGTCACCGAGACGGCGGCGGCGCTGATCGACTCGGTGGCGGGCGAGCGGCTGGTCGCGCTCGGCGGCGGCCGGGTGATCGACACCGCGAAGGCGATCGCCGCGGTGCGCGGTGGCGCCGTGGCGGCGCTGCCGACGACGCTCTCGGGCGCGGAGCTGACCCGCATCCACCGGCTGCCCGAGGGGCACGATGCGCCCGGGCTCGTGCGGCCGCGGCTCGTCGTGGCCGACCCGGCGGCGATGACGAGCCTGCCCGAGCGCCGCCTGCGCGCGAGCGCGATGAACGCGCTCGCCCACGGCATCGAGGCGCTGTACGTCCCCAGCTCGCACCCGGTCGCGACCCTGGCCGCGCTGCGCGGCGCGGAGCTGATCGCGGGCGCGCTCGACCACGGCCTCGACGACGCGACCCGGGTCGAGCTCTCGCTGGGCTCCCTGCTCTGCGCGTACGCGCTCGACGCGACCGGCTTCGCCCTGCACCACGTCGTGAGCCAGACGCTCGTGCGGACCATGAACCTTCCGCACGCCGAGACCAACGCCGCGCTGCTCCCGCACACGGTCGAGGCGATGTCCGGGCGGGCGCCGCGCGAGCTCGCCGAGCTGGCGCGGGCGCTCGGCACGCGCCCGGCGATGATCGGCGAGCGCCTCGAGGACCTGATGGGCGGCCGGCGCACGCTCACCGAGCTCGACGCCGACGAGGGCCTTCTCGACGACGCCCTCGACGCCATGCTCGCCCGCGAGCAGCTCGCGAACACCCCGGACCCGCCGGGCCGTGACGAGCTCGAGGCGATCGTGCGCGCCGCCTGGTAGCGCCCAGCGGGTAACCGTTCGCGCCCGCGCGTGTAGGCGTGCGCGATGGAAGATCGACCGCGCGCATCGGCGCCGCCGCGCAAGGACAAGGTCATCCCCGAGGAGCGCTTCCAGCGCTACCACCGCTACGCCCGCGAGCACGGCGTCAACAAGATCCTCTACACGATCGCGCGGATCATCCTCGTCCCGGCGTTCCTGATCTGGTTCCGCCTGGAGCGCCAGGGGCGCGAGCACGCGCGGGTCTCGGGCGGCCTGATCGTCGCCGCCAACCACCGCAGCTTCCTCGACCCGTTCGTGATCGGCGCGCTCCTGCCGTGGCGGCGGCAGATCCAGTTCGTCGCCAAGGTCGAGCTGTTCGAGAAGCCCTGGCAGGGCTGGCTGCTGAACCGCCTGGGCGCCTTCCCGATCCGCCGCGGTCAGTCGGATGAGACCGCCATGGAGACCGCGCGGATCGCCGTCGAGCGCGGCGGCACGGTCGTGATCTTCCCCGAGGGCACGCGGATCAGGCAGGGCTCGCTGGCGCGCCCGAAGCGCGGCGTCGGCCGGCTCGCCCTGGAGACGGGCGCGCCGGTGCTGCCGGTGGCCGTCCTGGGCGCCGAGCACGTGCGCAGGGGCTGGCGCATCCGCCCGCGCAAGGTCGCGCTGCGCGCCGGCCCGACGCTCACCTTCCCGCGGACCGAGCGGCCGTCGCCGAGCCTCGCGGCGACGGTCACCGAGCGCATCTGGCCGAACATCGAGCTGCAGTGGGAGTACCTGGGCGGCCTGCCTGCGCTGCGCCAGGCGGCGGTCATCGGCGCGGGGAGCTGGGGCACGGCGATGGCCGTGCTGCTCGCCCGCGGCGGGCTCGAGGTCCAGCTCGGCACCCGCACCCCGGAGGCGGCCGAGGCCATCGAGCGCAAGCGCGAGAACGAGCGCTACCTGCCGGACGTGAAGCTCCCCGAGGCCGTGACCGTCAAGCGCGCGAGCGACATCGAGCTCGGCGGCTGCGATTTGATCGTCTACGCGGTGCCCTCGAAGGCGCTGCCCCAGGCGGTCGGCACCACCGCGGACCGCATCGGGCCGCGCGCCGCGGTGCTGCTGCTGACCAAGGGCCTCGTGCAGCCGCTGGGCATGCTGCCCACCGAGTACGTCGCGGAGCGCGTGCGGGCGCGGGCGATCGCCTGCCTGGGCGGCCCGGCGCACGCCCGCGAGG
>PKER01000102.1 GCA_002919115.1 bacterium | reverse complement strand
GGGATGTAGAGGTAGAACCAGTGGTCGACCGCGAGCTGGAGAGCGATCAGCACCGCCGCGGCGAGCGACGCCGCCTGGGCGAGGGTCCGCCGCGCGGGCACGAACGCGAGCGCGAGCGCGAGCAGGGCGCCCGCGGCCAGCACCAGGCGCTGCGGCCAGTCCGGCCAGTCGAGCTGGCCCCACACGCTGAACGGGCTCTCCCGGTCCAGCTGGTTCTCGACCGTGCGCTCCCAGAACGTCGCCAGCCCGGGCTCGCTCGCCGGGACCAGCAGCAGCGCGAGCGTGACCGCCGCGAACGCGAGCGCCGCGAGCGCGGGGCCGGCGTACACGCGCACGCCCTCCGGTGAGCGCAGCCGCTCGCGCAGCCCCCGCCCGCCCGTGACGAAGAGTGGCGCGAGGGCGAGCGGCGCGAACTTGACCATGCCCGCGCAGGCGAGCAGCGCGCCGCGCGCGGCCGGCCAGCTCCAGGCCACGAGGCCCCAGATGACGAGCGCGCCGACCAGCGCGTCGTTCGAGTTCGACTGCAGCGCGAACGCCGTGTAGGGGTAGGCGAGCCAGGCGAAGGCGAGCACGATTCCCGTGCGCATCCCGGCGCGCCGATCCCCGCGGCGCAGGCGCAGCCCGAGCGCGAACAGGCCGACCACGGCCGCCAGGTCGAAGAAGATCGCGGCAGCGTGGGCCGCGGGCAGCGCGTCCCAGCCCCCGCCCCACGGCCAGATCTGCTCGAAGGGCACGTAGGCGAGGTAGTTCGCCGGGCCGTAGGTGTCGCCGCGGTGGTTCTCCCGCGGGAAGGCCCCCTCGCCCCAGACCGGCTCTCCCTCCACCAGCCGGTCGGCGCCGATCACGCCCGCGTAGCCGACGTCGATCACGCCGGAATCGACGACGTTGAGGGTGATGCGGAAGGCCACCAGCAGCAGGCAGAGCACGGCGAGCGCGACGGTGGGCACCCGGGGACGCATGCCCTCGCCGCCGCGGAACCCGACCCACAGCCCGCGCGCCAGCAGGTAGAGCAGCGGCGGGTAGGCGAGCGGCACGCTTACGCCGATCTGCGCGTCGTTGAAGAAGGCGTGGCTCGCGCCGAAGCCGAGCAGGGCGAGCAGGTCGAGGTGCGCCCAGCGCGCCGGCCGGCGCCAGTCGAAGAGCACGAAGAAGAACAGCGCCGCCAGCGGGATCCACACGTACGGCGCGTTCAGCGTGTGGCCGAACTGCCCCTCGTACCCGCGCGCCATCCCCCACGCCGCCTGCTCGCCCGTCCAGGTCTCGAGCACCTCGCCGGTGACCCCGTCGACGTGAACCTGGACGACCGCCGTCCCGTCCTCGAAGTAGGTCAGCTGCCAGCGCGCGGGCGACTTGGCCTCGACGCCGAGCGTGAGGCGCCCTTCGCCCACCGCCGCCCGCAGCACCTCCGGCAGGCCGTTCGCGATCCGGGCGGCGGCCCTGGCGGAGAGCTCGTAGCCCTCGGGCGTCTCGATCGCCTCCGGCTCGGGGAGGGCGACCTGCCCGCGCGCGCCGGGCGCCGCTGCGAGCGCGATCGCCAAGGCGAGGCCGAGAACCGCCAGGCATCTCGCCGCCGCGCGCATCGCCGGCCCATGATCGCAAGCGCATCGGCTCGAGACGGGGGCGGCCGGGCGGTCGGGCGGCCGGCGTCCGGGCCAACCCACGCGGGTTACTCAACCCTGGTACGTTGCCGCGCGCGGGCACCGGCGCGCCCGCAACGGGCAACAAGTGGGGTTAACGGGATGAAAGGGGTCTCCCTATGGCTGAACAGGGCTGCCTCTCGGCACGCCACGCCTGGCTTCTCCTTCTCTTCGGAGCGTTCGCGCTCTTCGCGGCGCTGATCCAGGCGGCACCCGCGTTCGCGGTGCCGGCCCTCGACAAGGAGTTCACGGCGACGCAGGCCTTCGTCGGCCAGCCCGTGGAGCTCAGGTTCACGATCACCAACGACGATGCGCCCGCCGACCTCGGCTGGTCGTTCACCGACGAGCTCGCCGACGGCCTCACCGTCGCGGATCACCCGGCCGAAAACGACTGCGCCAACGGCGGCGTCGTGATCAGCGGCGACCGCGAGTCCGTCACCGTGTCGGGCGATCTGCAGGACGACCAGGCGAGCTGCACCGCCAGCGTCTGGGTCGTCGCCGACGCGGAAGGACAGTTCACGAACGGGCCCGGCAACATCACCGCCAACGGAGTCAGCCCGGCCGGGTGGACCGAGTTCAGCGCCGTGGCACCCGCCGCCGCCGCTCAGACGTGCACCGACGGCCAGCTGCGCGTCACCCAGCGGTGGTGGTTCTTCGGCGACCGCGCCGGCCTCGACTTCGGCGTGAACGGGCAGGCTCCCAGCGCGCTGCTCAACCCCAGCCCCATCAACACGCCGGAGGGCTCGACGGTCGTCACCACCACGACCGGCGAGCTGCTCTTCTGGTCGAACGCCGACAGCGTCTTCAACCGCAACCACGAGCCGATGCCCAACGGCACCGGGCTTCTGGGCCACTTCTCCGCCTCCCAGACCGTCGCGGCCTTCCCGGCGATCGACGACCCGGGCAGGTACTTCGTGGTCACCACCAACGGGATCGGCCTGGGCGGAGGCGACCTCTACTACTCCGTGGTCGACATGTCGCTGGACGGCGGCCTCGGGGACGTGACCACCAAGAACGTGCCGCTCGGGGATCCGAACCTCAACCTGGCCTCCGAGGCGCTCACCGCGGTCCCGAACGCCGACGGCACCGGCTTCTGGGTGCTCACGTACACCAAGGGGACCGCCGAGCTGCTGGCCTTCCTGTTCGACAGCGACGGGCCCGCCGATCCCGACGGCGGCGGTCCGGCCGGGGAGGGCGACCCGGTCGTGAGCGTGCTGCCGTCCCCGAACGGGGACAACGGCTTCGGCACGTTCGCGCTGAGCCCCGACAACACGGAGCTCCTCGTCACCACGAACGCGCCCGTTTTCGATTCCGGCAAGGTGCGCCTGCTCGGCTTCGACGCCGCGAGCGGCACGGTCTGGCAGAAGGCGGAGTGGGCGATCCCGTTCGGGCGCGGCTACGCCGTCGACTTCTCGCCCGCGGGCAACTACGCCTACGCGACCTCGATCGAGGAGATGCCCCCGGAGCTGTCGCAGCGGGGGCGGCTCTACCGCTACGACATCGCAAGCAACGACACCGGCGCCGCGATCAAGGCGAGCGAGCAGATCCTGGGCCAGTTCACCAACGCGGGCTACGTGCGCCGCGGCCCGGACGGGCGCATGTACATGGCGGACCGCCTGTCCACCTCGATCGTCGTCGTGAACGATCCCGACGACCCGGCCAATCCCGGGCTCGGCACCGTCGCGCTCGCGCCCGGCTCGCAGAGCATCTGGGGCCTGCCGCAGACGATCACCGGCTGCCCGCCGGAGTCCGACCTCGCGATCCGCAAGGCCAGCCGGGGCCCGGTGCGCGCGGGCGCGGAGTTCACCTACGTCCTCGAGGTGACCAACAACGGGCCCGACGAGGCGCCGCTCGCGGTCGTGAGGGACAAGCTGCCCGGCAAGGTCACCTACCTCTCGAACGACGCCGGGTGCGATGCGTCCAGCCTCCCGCAGCTCACCTGCGAGCTCGGCCCGCTAGCGGTCGGCGCGAGCGAGCGGATCCGCGTCCGGGTACGGGTCGAGAAGGGCGCGCGCGGGAAGGTCCGCAACCGCGCGACCGTCACCGGGCCCAACGGCGACCCGAGCCCCGCCAACAACGAGGCGCGGCACGCGAAGCGCGTGCGGCAGCCCAAGCCCCGCCTCGCGCTCACCAAGCGCGCGGGTGCGAAGGTCACGCATCCCGGCGACGTGGTGCCGTACACGATCGCCGTGCGCAACAAGGGCACCGGCGCGGCCACGGGCGTGCGCGTCTGCGACGTGCTGCCGGAGGGGCTCGCCGTCGCGGTATCGCTGCTCGCGATCGGCTATCCGCGCAGCGTCGGGTTCGCGGTCGGCAGCCTCACC
>PKER01000044.1 GCA_002919115.1 bacterium | reverse complement strand
CCCTTCGAGCCGCGCCTGCCGCAGGAGCCGGCGGCCGAGCTTGGTGACCGCCTGCGGGTCGAGCCGCAGGAGCGCGCGGCCCGGCAGCGTCGTGCCCCCGCCGCGGCCGCTGCGGCGGCTCGCCCAGCCGATGGCGCGCGCGGCGCGCACCTTGAGGCCGAGGGCTGGGTCGAACGGGGTCACCGAACGGCCTCCCGCGGCACGATCACGCGCAGGGCGGACGGCAGCACGCGCACCGTCGCCGGCAGCTCCGTGATCGGGTCCCCGTCCGCGAACACCTTGAACGGCCGGTCGGCCTCGATCCGCACCTCCCGCACACGCCAGACGTGTACCTCGGGGCGCTTCACGTGCTCGCCCTTGAAGACCGAGGGAAGCGCGCGCAGGAACTTCAGCTTCGAGCCCTCCGCCGTGGCGACGACGTCGACGAGCCCGTCGTCGAGGCGCGCGTCCGGGGCGATGTACATGCCGCCCCCGTAGGCGCTGCTGTTGGCCGCCGCGACCGAGTAGCCGCGCACCGCGACGCGCTCGCCGTCGAGCGTGAGCGTGAACGAGGCGGGCTTCCACGAGGCCAGCGTGCGCAGTGCGGCGTACGCGTACACGAACGAGCCGCGCAGAAGCCGCGTCTCGTTCGCGCGCTGGTTCACGACCGAGTCGAACCCGCAGCTCGCGATGCACAGGAACCGGGCGCCGTTCGCCTCGCCGACGTCGATCGTCCGCACCTCGCCCCCGGCGATCGCGGCGACCGCGCCGCGGACGTCCGTGGGGATGCCCAGCACGCGCGCCAGGTCGTTGCCGCGGCCCGCGGGGATGATGCCGAGCACGGCGCCGGTGCCGGCGAGCGCGCCGCCCACCTGCCCGATGAGCCCGTCGCCGCTCATCACGATCACCCGCTCGCCGGCCTCGGCGGCGGCGCGGGCCTCGGCGATCCCGTGCTCCAGATCGCGCGTGAGCACCAGGCGGTGCTCGACGCCCGCGCGGTCGAGCTCGGCCTGAGCGGCGCCCAGCAGCTTGCGCGAGCGGCCCACGCCCGCGGATGGATTGACCAGCAGCAGGTGTCTCGGCGACATCGGCGGCCCCTGACTCTACGGGGAGGGGGCGGCGGCACGCCCGACCCAGTACGTCCCGGCCGCCGCGGAGCCGCGCGCGACCTCGGCGACCCCGCGCTCGGCGAAGCCCCGCTGCAGGGCGTCGGGCGGCGTGTAGAAGGGGGTCTCAGGCCCCCAGCTGGCCGCGAAGACGACGTAGCCCTCCGGGCGCAGGACGCGGGCGACCTCGGCGAAGAACGGCGGCATGTTGAGTCCGGTGACCAAGTCGAAGGAGTCCTCGGGCCAGGGGAGGTCGGCGGCGTCGGCCACCTTGAAGGCGATCCGGCCCTCGGGGTCGAGCCCGACCTTGGCGCGCGCCACGCCGATCATCGCGGGTGAGATGTCGACGCCGCGCACGCGCGCCTGCGGGAACTCGCGGGCCACAAGCAGCGCCGCCTCGCCGGTCCCCGTGCCGAGGTCCAGCGCGCGTTCGGGCGCGGGGCGCACCGCAGTGAGGCCCGCGGCCAGCGCGGCGAGGTGCTCGGCCGAGCCCGCGTTCGTGCGCGCGTCCCAGTCGGCGGCGAGCCCCTCGAAGTAGCTGCGCATCCGGCCGCGGACCAGCGGCCACATCCAGGGGAAGCGCACGACCAAGTCGTTCAGCGCCCGCCCGACGGCGTGGATCCGGCGCGACGGGGGCTGGCGCTCGGAGCTTGGGTCGGCCGGCATCGCTCCATGATCGTAGGCGTCCAGATAGCCTGCCCGCCGTGCGCATCAAGATCCTGCTCAGCCTGCTGGCCGCCGCCCTGCTCCTGGCCGCGTGCGGGGGAGACGACGAGGGCGGCGGGACGACGACCACGACCGCGGCGGAGGAGCCGCCCTGCACGGAGGCGGAGAAGCCCGATCCCAAGACCGTCGACGTGGGCAAGCCGCCGAAGCGGCCGTCGGCGAACAACCTCGTGGCCGTCGTCGAGACGACCTGCGGCACGTTCGAGATCAAGCTCGACACGCGCAACAACCCGAAGACCACCGCCTCGTTCGAGCACCTCGCCAACGAGGGCGTCTTCGACGGCACCTGGTTCCACCGGATCGTCCCCGGCTTCGTGATCCAGGGCGGTGACCCCGAGGGCACCGGCATGGGCGGGCCCGGCTACAGCGTGGTGGAGGCGCCCCCGGACGACGCCGAGTACCTGCGCGGCGTGGTCGCGATGGCGAAGACGCAGGTGGAGCCGCCGGGCACGTCCGGCAGCCAGTTCTTCGTCGTGACCGGCGCGGACGCGGGGCTGCCGCCGGACTACGCGATCGTCGGCAAGGTGACCGAGGGGATGGACGTCGTGCGCACGATCGAGGGCTACGGCGACCCGAACAGCCCGGAGGGCACGCCCCTCGGGGCCGTGCTGATCGAGCGCGTCACGATCGAGTCGCGCGGGTGAGCGCCGCCGTCGCCGAGCCGGTCCCGTTCGAGGCGCAGGGCGCCGCCGGCGCCCTGCGCGGCGAGGCCGTGGGGGAGGGGCCGGTCATCGTGACCCTGCACGGACTCACCGCGACCCGGCGCTACGTGCTGCACGGCTCGCGCCACCTCCAGCGCCGCGGCTTCCGGGTGGTGAGCTACGACGCCCGCGGCCACGGCGAGTCCGACCCGGCGCCCCCGGACGCGGGCTACGACTACGGGGAGCTGGCCGCCGACCTCGGCGCGGTGCTCGACGCGGTGGCGCCGGGTCGGCGCGTGGTGCTCGCCTGTCACTCGATGGGCTCGCACACCGCGGTGCGCTTCGCGCTCGAGCACCCGGACCGCCTCGCGGGCCTCGTGCTCGGCGGCCCCGCGAACATGGGGGAGCCGCCCACCGCGGAGCAGCTCGCCTACTGGGACAGGCTCGCCGACGGCTTGGAGCGGGGCGGGGTCGACGGCTTCGTCCGCGCCTACGACGTGGACCTCGACCCGGACTGGCGCGAGGTGATCCTGCGGCTCGCTCGCGAGCGGCTCGAGCTGCACCGCCACCCGGACGCGATCGTCCGGGCGCTGCGCGAGGTGCCGCGCTCGCTGCCCTTCGAGGGGATCGAGCAGCTCGAGCGGATCGATGTGCCGGCGCTCGTGGTCGGCAGCCACGACGAGGCCGATCCCGGGCACCCGTACGCGGTCGCGCGCGCCTGGGCGGAGCGGATCCCGCGGGCGCGCTTCGCGATCGAGGACCCGGGGAGCTCGCCGCTCACCTGGTCCGGCG
This sequence comes from bacterium, assembly GCA_002919115.1. Classification (GTDB taxonomy): domain Bacteria; phylum Actinomycetota; class Thermoleophilia; order Solirubrobacterales; family 70-9; genus RSA11. The sequence continues at coordinate 745 of PKER01000044.1, read as the reverse complement.
GCCGGCTCTCGCGCGAGATCGAGGGGTTCTGCGGCGAGCCGGACGTCGCCGCGCGCCTGGCCTCCTGACGCCAGCCCCAAGGTACGTCGGGCATATCCTGTGCCCGTGGAGGCCCGATGAGCGCGAACCCGCGTGAGATCGGCGGCAGGCGCCCCGGCGAGACCGAGGAGCAGAGGCTCGACCGCAACCTGCAGGAGCTTTTGGGCGGCCTGCGGGTCGCCCTGCCGGGCGTGCAGGTGCTCTTCGCGTTCCTCTTGATCCTCCCGTTCCAGAACGAGTTCGCGCGCGTCACCTCGTTCCAGAGGGCGATCTACTACGTGACGCTGATCTGCACGGCGCTCTCCTCGATCTGCCTGATCGCGCCGTCGGTGCGGCACCGCCTGCGCTTTCGCAAGGAGGACAAGGCGTGGGTCGTGTTCTCCGCGAACCGGCTTGCGATCGCGGGTCTCGCGTTCCTGGGGCTGGCGATGACCGGGGTGATGGTGCTGATCAGCGACTTCATCTTCGGCGCCACCGCGGCGATCGCCGCCGGCGCCCTGACCGGGCTGCTGACCGCATGGGTGTGGTTCGGCTCGCCGCTGAGCCGTGAGCTGCGGCGCGAGTGAGGTCAGCGGTCGCGGTTGCGGGCACCGGCCAGCGCGGCCGCCGCGCGCCGCGCGAACTCCTGGGCGAACGCGAGGTCGCCATCGTCGTAGCAGCGCCGCGACTCGGCGGAGGCGAGCGTGAGCGCGGCGAGCACCTCGTC
>PKER01000042.1 GCA_002919115.1 bacterium | reverse complement strand
CCGCTCCGCCGCCGCGCTGCGGGCGCTGCGACCGCGGGCCGTGGTGCTCTGCGGCGCCGAGGCGCGCCTCGACGTCGTCGGCGAGCCCCTGCGGCGCGCCGGGCCTTCACACCGCCCGCGCCGCTTCTCCTACCGGGCCGCCCAGCTCCTCAGCGGGCGCGAGGGCATCCCGCAGATCGGCAAGCTGCCCGCCGCGGCGGCGCGGAGCCTCGCCGAGGCGCTCGCTTCCTGACCGCCCCCCGGAGCCGGCGGATCCGTTGCAGGGTGTGCAGCCTGCGCAGGTTCGGCGCCGCGAAGTTGCGCATCGCTTGACAGGGGGCCTCCGCGGCGCTTGCGGCGCGCGCCGCGCCTCCTCAACTTATCCTCAACTTAGGGTAGGTGCTTGCAGCGCCGCCCATGTTTTCGAAGCATTTCCATACTTGAAAAGAGGTAACTAACTTGGAGGCTCCACCACGCCTGCTGAACGTCGGGGAAGCGGCCGCGTATCTCGGGGTAAGCGCCGCTTCGCTGCGCAAGTGGTCCAACGACGGGCTGGTCCCGACCTACCGGACGCCCGGCGGACAGCGCCGGTACGCGCGCGAGGACCTCGACGCGTTCATCGCCTCGATGCGCGAGGGCTCGTCGGAGGACGCGCCCGTTCCGCGGGGTGGCCGCATTACGATCGGGACCCCGGCGAGCGACTATTGATCGAGGAAGGGGAGCTCAGGCCCACACCAAATCCTTGAAGCGATCGTGAAGCCTCGGCCGACACGCCTCGTGATCTTCGGCGAGATCTCGCTGCTCGCAGCGGCGCTCGCGGTCGCTGCCGTGCTCGCCCCGGACGCGGACTGGAACCTCCCGGTCCTGCTCATCCTCGGCGCGCTCGCGATCTTCAGCGACCTGCGCGCGATCCCGATCACCGCGCGCCAGGTCAAGGCCTCGGCGAGCTTCCTCGCGATCGTCGCGACTGCCACCCTGCTCGGCGCCGCGCCGGCCCTGATCGTCGCCCTCGCCACGATCCTGGCGACCTGGGTGGCGTCCCGCTACGACCTCGGCGACCTGCTGATCAACCTCGTCACGTACGCCACGTTCACGGTCGCCGCCGGCGCCACGTTCGACATCGTCCGGGACGAGCTCGCCCTCGGCCCCGACGAGGCCGGCTACTACCTGCTCCTGTTCGCCGTCTTCATGGGCGCGCTCGCGATCGACTTCACGATGATCGCCGCGTACACCGCGTACGTCGAGCGCTCCTCCTTCCTCACGCGGCTGCGCACGGCGTTCGTGCCGATCATCCCCACCGAGGCGGTGTCCGCCCTCCTCACCCTCGGGATCGCGTTCGCCTATCACCAGGTGGGCGTGGCCGCCGTCGCCCTGTTCGGGATCGTCCTCGTCACCTTCCAGACGCTGCTCCGCGAGCTGCTCATCTCCCAGGAACGCGCCAGCGAGCTCGAGGTGCGCGCCAAGCAGCTCGCCGGGTTCCAGGTCGCGCTGCTCAGCGCGCTGCTGCGTACGCTGGATCTGCGCGACCGGATGACCGCGCGGCACAGCGCCGCGGTCGCCCGCTACGCGCGCGAGCTCGCCGCGCACGCGGGCCTCTCCGAGGAGGAGCAGGAGCTGGCGCACACGGCCGGCCTGCTCCACGACATCGGCAAGTTCGTGCTGCCCGATCACATCCTCAAGACGCGCGGACGACTGACGCCCGAGGACTGGGATCAGATCCGCCGCCACCCCGCCGAGGGGGCGCGCATCGTCTCGCAGATCGACGGCTACCGGCCGGTCGGCGAGATCATCCTCGCCCACCACGAGCGCATGGACGGCCTGGGCTATCCACGCGGCCTGGTCGGCGAGGAGATCCCGGTCATCGCCCGGATCATCGCCGTGGTCGACACCTACGACGCGATGACCGCGCGCGACTCCTACCGCGCGCCCCGCAGCTCGGCCGAGGCGATCGCCGAGCTCCGCCGGTGCGCCGGGTCACAGCTCGATCCGCACTTCGTCGAGCTCTTCATCGAGATGCTCGCGGACAAGGACATCGCCTACCGTCACGGCGAGGATGCGGATTTCGAGTCCGAGCTGGCGCTCGACAAGCGGATCCACGACTACGTCACGCACGGCGCGATCGGCATCTGAACGCGACGCGGGCCCCTGCCACGAGGGGCCCGCGGGCGGGTACCGAGGTGTGGGCACCCGCTGTCGAGTCTTCGTCTTTCCCCTGTTGATCAACCGCGGCGGACGCCCATTGGTTCTCTCCTTCCTGCGTGAGGACCGGATTTCTCCTTTCGCGTCAGGAAAACTCGGAAGAAACGCGAAAGAACTTGACTCATCCTCGCAAAACTTGGACAAACTTGCACGTACTTGACCTGATCCAGCGATGAAACGGCCACGGGCGCTCGCCCCTCTCAGCGAGCCAGGCTTCGGACGTCTGTCCAGCGCCTACCTCGTGAACGAGCTGGGCAACTGGCTCGGGGAGGTGGCCCTCGCGATCGTGGTCTTCGACCAGACGGGGAGCCCGCTCGCCGTCGCCGGGCTCTTCATCGCGATGCAGTTCGCCCCCGCGCTGGCCACGCCGCCGCTGATCGCGCGCATCGACGCGGTCGCGACCCGCAAGGCGCTCGCGGGCCTGTACTGCGCCGAGGCAGTGGCGTTCCTGGCCCTGGCCGCGCTCGCGCAGGGCGGCGCGCTCGCCCTCGCCCTGATCATGCTCATCGCCGCGATCGACGGCACGCTCGCCACCGCCGCCCGCGCCCGCTCGCGCGCCGCGGGCGCCGCGATCCTGCAGCCCGCAGGGCTCTTGCGCGAGGGCAATGCGATCCTCAACTTCTGGTTCACGGCGGCCGCCGCGGCCGGCCCCGCGCTCGCCGGCCTGGTCGTCACCGTCGCCGGGGCGCGGGTCGCGCTGCTCGCCGACGCCGTGACCTTCCTCGCGGTCGCCGCGGTGCTCGCAACCTCCATCGACCTCCCCGGCGCGGTCGAGAGCGCCGAGGAGGGCTGGGGCATGCGGCTGCGCCGCGGCCTGACCTACGCCCGTGAGCTCCCGGTCCTGCGCCGCCTGCTGACCGCCGAGGCGCTCGCCTTCGTGTTCTTCGCCCTGGTCCTGCCGATCGAGGTCGCCTTCGCCAAGGACACCCTCGGCTCCGGTGACGCCGGCTACGGGCTGCTGCTCGCCGCCTGGGGAACCGGGATGGTCGCGGGCAGCGTCGCGTTCGGCACCCTCTCGGGGACGTCGCTGCGCGCGCTGCTCGGCTTCGGGACGCTCGCGATCGGGATCGCGTACTGCGGCACCGGCCTCTCCCCCAACCTGCTGGTCGCGTGCCTGTTCTCCGCGCTCGGCGGCGCGGGCAACGGCCTGCAGTGGGTCGCGCTGGTCACCGCGGTGCAGGCGGTCACCGCGAGCGAGTTCCAGGCGCGCGTGGTCGGCCTGCTCGAGTCGCTGGCGAGCGGCGCCTCGGGCCTGGGGTTCGTCCTCGGCGGCGCGGTGGCGGCCCTGCTCACCCCGCGCGAGGCGTACGTCGTCGCCGGGGTCGGGGTGCCGCAGCTCAGCGCCATTCTCGAGACGGCCGAGCGTGCCCGAAAGCACGGCGTGCCGGTGATCTCCGACGGCGGCGTCAAGTACTCCGGCGACCTCGCAAAGGCGATCGCCGCCGGCGCCGACTGCGTCATGGTCGGTTCGCTCCTCGCCGGCACGGACGAGAGCCCGGGCGAGGTGTTCCTCTATCAGGGCCGGTCCTACAAGGCCTATCGGGGCATGGGCTCGCTCGGCGCCATGGCGCGCGGCTCGGCCGATCGCTACTTCCAGCAGGAGGTTTCCGACGCCCTCAAGCTGGTGCCCGAAGGGGTCGAGGGGCAGGTGCCCTACAAGGGACCGGTGGCCACGGTCATCCACCAGCTCGTCGGCGGGCTGAAGGCGGCGATGGGCTACACCGGCAACGCGACCATCGCCGAGATGCAGAAGAACTGCGTCTTCCTGCGCATCACCAGCGCCGGCCTGCGCGAGAGCCACGTCCACGACGT
>PKER01000183.1 GCA_002919115.1 bacterium | reverse complement strand
TCGAGAAGGTCGACCGCGTCCTGCGCGAGGGCGACGAGGTCGCGGGCTTCCGGGTGCTGGAGGTGCCCGGCCACTCGGCGGGCCACATCGCCTTCTGGCGCGAGTCCGACCGCGTGCTCATCCTCGGCGACGTCCTCAACAACGTGGACACGCTGACCCTGATCCCCGGCCTGCGCGAGCCGAAGACGTTCTTCACGCCCGACCCGGTCGTCAACCGGCGCTCGGCCCGCAAGCTCCTGCCGCTCGAGCCCAGGCTCGTCCTCTTCGGGCACGGCGCGCCCCTGCGCGACACGCGCAGGTTCGTCTCCTTCCTCGAGCGGCTGCCCGGCTGAGGCGACCGCGGCGCGCCGGGGCCTCGGCGGGCCACCCTGACTCTAAACTGGCGCATCGCATGAGCGACGAGCGGCGATACGACCCGGCGGCCGTCGAGGCGCGCTGGCAGCGGATCTGGGAGGAGGAGCGCACCTGGGAGGTGCCCAACCCGGGGCAGCCCGGGTTCGATCCCTCCAAGCCCAAGTCCTACGTGCTGGAGATGCTGCCCTACCCGTCGGGCGAGCCGCACGTCGGGCACCTGAAGAACTACGCGATCGGCGACGCCGTCGCGCACTTCCGGCGGCGCAACGGGCTGCAGGTCATCCACCCGATGGGCTACGACGCCTTCGGCCTGCCGGCGGAGAACGCCGCGATCCGCACCGGCGAGCACCCGCGGGTCGCGACCTTCGCCTCGATCGACGAGTTCCGCCGCCAGTTCAAGCAGTGGGGCATCTCGATCGACTGGAGCCGCGAGCTCGCCACCTGCGAGCCGGAGTACTACCGCTGGACGCAGTGGCTGTTCTTGAAGCTCTATGAGCGCGGCCTCGCCTACCGCGCCGAGGCGCCCGTGCAGTGGTGCCCCAAGGACGCCACCGTGCTCGCGAACGAGCAGGTGATCGACGGCCGCTGCGAGCGCTGCGGGACGCTGGTCGAGCAGCGCCGCCTGGAGCAGTGGTTCTTCCGCATCACCGAGTACGCCGACCGGCTGCTCGAGGACTTCGACGCGCTCGAGTCCTGGCCCGAGCACGTGATCACGATGCAGCGCAACTGGATCGGCCGCTCGGAGGGCGCCGAGGTCATCTTCCGCTGCGAGGAGCTCGACCTGGACTTCCCGGTCTTCACCACCCGCCCCGACACGCTCTTCGGCGCGACGTTCTTCGTGCTCGCGCCCGAGCACCCCGCGGTCGAGAAGCTCGCCGCCGGCACGGAGCACGAGCAGGCCGTCCGCGACTACGTCAACGAGGCGGGGCGCCGCAGCGCCGAGGAGCGCGGCGCCGAGGACCGCGAGAAGACCGGCGTGCCCCTGGGCCGCTACGTCACCAACCCGGTGAACGGTGAGCGCATCCCGATGTTCGTGTCCGACTACGTGCTCATGGAGTACGGGACCGGCGCGATCATGGCCGTGCCCGCGCACGACGAGCGCGACTTCGACTTCGCGCGCGCCTTCGGCCTGCCGATCCGGCAGGTCGTGCGCCCGCGCGACGCCGACCCCGACTCGTTCTCGCCGGACGAGCCCTTCGTGGAGCACTCCTCGGACGAGGTGCTCATGAACTCCGGCGAGTTCTCAGGGCTGCCGGCGCCCGAGGGCAAGCGCAAGATCATCGAGTGGCTCGAGGAGCGGGGCCTGGGCAAGGCGACGGTCAACTACCGCCTGCGCGACTGGCTGATCTCGCGGCAGCGCTACTGGGGCTGCCCGATCCCGATCGTCTACTGCGACGACTGCGGGACGGTGCCCGTGCCCGAGGACCAGCTCCCGGTCGAGCTGCCCGACATCGAGGACTACGCGCCCAAGGGGCGCAGCCCGCTCGCGGCCGCCGAGGACTGGGTCGCGACCACGTGCCCGCGCTGCGGCGGGGCGGCGCGCCGCGAGACCGACACGATGGACACCTTCGTCGACTCGTCCTGGTACTTCCTGCGCTACCTCGACGCGCGCAACGACGAGCGCCCCTGGGCGCGGGACGCGGTCGACCACTGGATGCCCGTCGACCTCTACATCGGCGGCGTCGAGCACGCGATCCTGCACCTGATGTACGCGCGCTTCTTCACGAAGGCGCTGCAGGACATGGACCTCCTGGGGGTTCCCGAGCCGTTCGCGAACCTCTTCACCCAGGGCATGATCACGCGCGACGGCGCCAAGATGTCCAAGTCGAAGGGCAACACGGTGAGCCCGCGCGAGTACGTCGAGCGGTACGGCGCGGACACCACGCGCACCTTCGTCTGCTTCCTCGGCCCGCCCGAGCGCGGCGGCGACTGGAAGGACGAGGGGGTCGAGGGCGTGCACCGCTTCCTCACGCGCCTGTGGCGCCTCGGCCAGGAGGTCGCCGAGCGCGAGGCCGCCGCGGTCGACAAGGGCGCGCTCGAGGGCGACGCGCTCGAGCTGGTCCGCAAGGCGCACTGGGCGATCGACAAGGCGACGCGCGACATCTCGCAGAGCCTGCACCTGCACACCGCGATCGCCGCCGTGATGGAGCTCGTGAACGAGGCCTACCGGGCCAAGGACTCGCTGTACTCCTCGCCGGAGGGCACGGGCGCCGTGCGGTTCGCGACCGCGACGGCCGCCTCGCTCATCTACCCGTTCGCGCCCCACCTCGCCTGCGAGGTGTACGAGGCGATCGAGGGCGAGCGCCTGTGGGAGGTGCCGTGGCCGAAGGCCGACCCGGACCTGCTCCAGCGCGAGGAGATCTCCCTGGTCGTCCAGGTCAACGGCAAGCGCCGCGGCGAGATCCAGGTCCCGGCCGACATGCCCGAGGGGGAGCTCCTGCGCCTCGCGCGCGAGCACGAGGGCGTGCGGCGCCACATCGACGGCAAGCAGGTCGTCAAGGAGATCGTGGTGCCCGGGCGGCTGGTGAATCTCGTCGCCCGCTGACCGAATCCGCGTGACGCCGCGGGCGCGGTCTGGTACAAAAGCGCTTAGTGCTGGTCAGACGCTTCTCCGAGGCGACCGCCATCGACGTGCACCGGCTGCGCGCGCACGTGCTGATGGACGCCGGTGAGCTCGGCTCGCGAAACCTCTCGGTGAGCTGGGTCGAGGTCCCGCCCGGTGCGTCCGAGCGCCTGCGCTCCCACGAGGAGGCCGAGCTCGCGTACATCGTCGCGCGCGGCAGCGGCACGATGTCTGCGACGGGCGACACCCGCGAGCTCAGCGAGGGCGATCTGGTGCTGATCCCGCCGGCCACCGACCACGCGGTGGCCAACAACGGGGACGAGACGCTCGCGCTGGTCTCGGTGCAGTCGCCGGCGGTGTCGGCCGAGGAGCTCTTCAGCCGCCGCCTGGCCCTGCAGGCGGCGGGCTACGACGACGATTACGACTACGAGTAGCGCGCGAGCGTGATCAGGCGGCGCGTCATCGTCCACGGACGCGTGCAGGGCGTCTTCTTCCGCGACTCCACCCGCCGCGAGGCGCAGGAGCGCGGCGTCGCGGGCTGGGTGAGAAACCGCGTCGACGGCACCGTGGAGGCCGTGTTCGAGGGCGAGCCGGACGCGGTGGAGGCCGCCGTGGAGTTCACCCGCACCGGGCCGCCGCGCGCCCGCGTCGAGCGCGTCGAGGTCTTCGAGGAGGAGCCCGAGGGGCTCGCAGGGTTCGAGATCCGCCACTGAGCGCGGCGGGGTTGCGCTGGCGCGGATCGTCACATATGCTCGCGCCCGGAGGAGAGGCTGTGCCTGTGCCCAGGGAGGCTCGTTCGGCGCCCGCGACAAGCGGGCGCCGTTCGTTTCGCGGTCCGTGACTGAACCGGCACGCAATCGGCGCAGGGCGGCACCCATCCGCGCGGCCCCGCGCGCCAGCCTGAGGGCGTGCCGCACCCGAGCCGCACCCAGCTCGTCGCCTACGTAGCGGTCGCCATCGTCGCGCTCCTGATCGGCGCGCGCTGGATCCGCTCGAGCGACGCGCGCACGGCAGACGTCGCCGCGGCGGCCGCTTCCCGCGAAGCCGGCGTCCAGATCCGCGGCGAGGGCGGCGGCGCCG
>PKER01000021.1 GCA_002919115.1 bacterium | reverse complement strand
CCCCTCGCGCGCGAGGCGCTCCTCCTCGGCCTGGGCGATGTGCAGGCGCTCCAGGTACAGAGCGAACCCGACGGCGGGCAGCGGCCTGCCGAAGCGCCCCATGAGCTCGTCGTAGCGGCCCCCGCCGCCGAGGATGTGCCCGAGCGCCGGGTCGTAGACCTCCACGATCGTGCCGGTGTAGTAGCCCAGGTCGCGCAGGAGCCCCAGGTCGATCTGCACGCGGTCGGCCACGCCGCGCCGCGTCACCGCCTCGTACGTCGCGCCCAGGCGCTCGGTCGCCCGCTGCACGGGCTCGCCGAGCTCGCGGGCGCGCTCGAGGACCTCGGGCCCGCCGCGCAGGCTCGGGACCGTGGTGAGCATCCGCCGCTCGCCCTCGCCGAGCCCGAGCCCATTTACCTCCTCCTCGAGTCCGACGAGGTCGTGGGCCGCGAGCCGGTCGAGCACCCGCGCCGCGGCGTCGTCGGAGACGCCCACCTCGCGGAGGAGGTCGCGGTAGAGCGCCGCGTGGCCCATGCCGATCACAGCGCGCCCCAGCCCGGCGGCGTCGAGGGCGCTGGCGAGCACCTCCACGACCTCGGCTGTCCCGTCGGGCCCGGGCACGCCGACGAGCTCGATGCCCGCCTGGAAGAACTCGCGCGCCTGCCCCCGCTGGGGGCGCACGGCCCGAAACGCGCGGGCGTTGTAGAAGAGGCGGAAGGGCGGCTCCTGGTCGCCGTAGCGGTCCGCGACCAGCCGGGCGATCGGCACGGTCATGTCGGCGCGCAGCGCGACGAGCTCGCCCGACTCGTCGAAGAAGCGGTGGGCGACCGGGGCGCCGCGCAGGTCGCCCAGCGAGAGCACCTCGTCGTACTCGACGGTGGGCGTCGCGACCTCGCCGTAGCCGTAGCGCTCGAAGACGTCGGCGAGCTTGCGCTGCAGGGCGCGCAGCTCGCGCATCTCCTCGGGCAGGATGTCGCGGGCACCGGGAGGGATCGGATGCGTCATCGGTTCCTCCCGCCTGCCGCGGCCCGCAGACTACGCCCGCGCCGGGACGGGCTCGACGGCCACGCGCTCGATGCGCGCGCCCAGCGACCGCAGGCGATCGTCGATCGCCTCGTAGCCCCGGTCGATCTGCACGATGTTGCCGATCTCCGACCGGCCCTCGGCCGCGAGCGCGGCGATGAGCATCGCCATGCCCGCGCGGATGTCGGGGCTCTCGACGCGCTCACCGTGAAGACGGCTCGGACCGCTGACGATCGCCCGATGGGGATCGCACAACGTGATCCGAGCGCCCATTGCGACGAGCTTGTCCGTGAAGAACAAGCGGTTCTCGAACATCTTCTCGAAGATCAGGATCGTGCCGTCCGCCTGCGTGGCGAGCGCGAGCGCGATCGACGTGAGGTCGGCCGGGAACGCGGGCCACGGGCCGTCCTCGATCTTCGGGATCGCGTCGCCGAGGTCGTCCTTCACCTCGAGCTTCACGCCCGCGGGCACGATCACGTCCGTGCCCTCCACGCGCGCCTCGAGCCCGAGGCGGCGGAACTGCCGGAAGATCATCCGGAGATCCTCCGGCTGCGTGTCGCGGATGCAGACCTCGCCGCCCGTCGCCGCGGCGAGCGCCATGAAGCTCCCGATCTCGATGTGGTCGGGCGAGATGCGGTGCTCCGCGCCGCCCAGCTTGTCGCGGCCGTGCACGGTCATGATGTTCGAGCCGATGCCGTCGATCTCCGCGCCCATCTTCACCAGCAGGCGCGCCAGATCCTGGACGTGCGGCTCGCACGCCGCGTTGTAGATGGTCGTGGGGCCCGGGGTGAGCGCCGCCGCCATCAGGGCGTTCTCGGTGCCCATCACCGACGGCTCGTCCATGAAGACGACGCACGGCTTCAGCCCGCCGTTGGGGGCCGTGATCTCGATCTGGCGCGTGCCCTCGACGTGCGCGCCCATGTCCTTGAACGCGTCGAGGTGCGGGTCGAGCCGGCGGCGGCCGATGAAGTCCCCGCCGGGCGGAGGCATGATCGCCTCGCCGAAGCGCGCCAGCAGGGGCCCGGCGAGCAGGAACGACGCCCGGATGCGCGAGGAGAGCTCCTCGTCGGGCGCGGTGTCGGTGACGTTGTCCGCGCGCAGGCGCAGCTCGTGGTCGCTGCCCCACTCGGCGCGTACGCCCATGCGCTCCAGGATCGCGACCTGGGCCTCCGTGTCGCGGATCCGCGGCACGTTCGTGAGGACCAGCTCCTCGTCGGTGAGCAGGCACGCAGCGATGATCGGCAGGGCAGCGTTCTTGTTGCCGGCGGCAGTCACCTCGCCGCTGAGCGGCCTGCCGCCCTCGATAACGAACTTCTCGCTCACGGTCGCTGGCTAGGGTAGACGACGCCGATCTGGAAGAGGGGCTCCGCCGGGGTCCCTGGGAGACTCAAAAGCGGAGCGGAGCGAGATGAGTAATCCGACACGAGATCAGGCCTGGGAGCTGGTGTGCGAGTGGGTGCAGTCGGACTCCCTGCGCAAGCACCTCCTCGGCGTGGAGGCCGCGATGCGCGCCTACGCCCGCAAGTTCGGCGAGGACGAGGAGCTTTGGGGCGTCACCGGCCTCGTGCACGACCTCGACTACGAGCGCTATCCGGACCTCGACGACGAGGAGAACGGCCACCCGCGCACGGCGCTGCGCCTGTTCGAGGAGCTCGGCTGGCCGCAGGAGCTGATCGACGCCGTCGCCGGGCACGCCACCTTCCTGAACGTCCCCCGCGAGACGCCGATGGCCAAGACCCTGTTCGCCGTGGATGAGCTCTCCGGGTTCATCGCGGCATGCGCGCTCGTGCGGCCGACCGGGATCGAGGGCATGAAGCCCAAGAGCGTCAAGAAGAAGCTCAAGACGCCCTCCTTCGCCGCGGGCGTCAACCGCGACGAGGTCCGCCAGGGCGCCGAGGAGCTCGGCGTCGACTTCGACGAGCACATCCAGTTCGTGATCGACGCGCTGGCGGAGCACGCCGACGAGCTAGGCCTGGGCCCGCGGGAGCAGTGAAACGGCGCTGGAAGGTCGCGGCCGGCCTGCTCGCCGGCCTCGTCCTGCTCCTGGCGCTCAACGCCTTCGCGACCTCCAACGAGGAGCGCTCGGCCGAGGTCACGGTCGACGGCGGGCGCATCCTCGAGCTGTCGGGCGGCGCGGTGCAGGTCACCGACACCGGCGAGCCGCCCGGCGTGAGCGGCGCGCAGCCGATCGTCCTGATCCACGGCTACGCGGGCTCGCTGCGGTGGTTCGACCGCGTCGTCCCGCTGCTGGAGGACTCCCACCGGGTGATCCGCATCGACCTGCTCGGCCACGGCGGCTCGGAGAAGCCCTCGAGCGGCTACGACATCCCCTCCCAGGCGGCGGTCGTCGCCCAGGCGCTGGGCGAGCTCGGCGTGAGCGGCGCGCTCGTCGCCGGGCACTCGATGGGCGCGCTGGTCACCGCCTCCCTGGCCGAGCAGGCGAGCCAGCTGGTCGACCGCGCCGTCGTGATCGACATGGCGCCGAACACCGACGACTACGGCCCGGGGCTACCGCTGCTGGCGAAGCTCACCTACACGCCCGTGGTCGGCCCGGCCCTCTGGCGCCTGTCCCCCGACTTCGCCGTGCGCAAGTCGTACGAGGACGCCTTCGCGCCCGGCTTCGAGCCCGCCGACGGCTTCGACGACCCCGACCAGGTCGTGCGCGACTTCCGCGCGATGACCTACACCGCGTTCGAACAGGCCCACGACGGCGCCGACGACTTCACCGAGGAGCGTTCCATCGACCAGCGCTTCACCGCGGCCGCCGTCCCCCTGCTCGTCGTCTTCGGGGCCGAGGACCGGATGTTCGACGCGGAACGGGCGCTCGCGGGGTTCGAGGACGTCCCCGGCGTGCGCACGGAGCTGATCGAGGGCGCGGGCCACTCTCCGCCGGTGGAGGCGCCCGAGGAGCTCGCGCTGGCGCTCCTGGACTTCGCGCTGCCGCCGGCCGAGCCCGCCACGCCGCAGGCGGGTGAGGGCCGCGGGCGACCCGCGCGGCGCTAGC
>PKER01000123.1 GCA_002919115.1 bacterium | reverse complement strand
CGTGCTCGCCGAGCGGCTGCGGCCCGACGCCGCCGAGACGATCGCGTTCATGCGCGAGCAGAACGTCGACCTCAAGCTGATCTCCGGCGACGCGCGCTCCACCGTGACCGCGGTCGCGTACGCGATCGGCGTGCCGCGCGACGCGGGCGTGATCGAGGGGCCCCAGCTCCCGGCCGACCGCGCCGGGCTGGCCGAAGCCGCCGAGCGCAACACGATCTTCTGCCGGATCACCCCCGAGCAGAAGAAGGCTTTGGTCGGCGCGATGAGCGACCGCGGGCGCTTCACCGCGATGATCGGCGACGGCGTGAACGACGTGCCCGCGCTCAAGCGCGCGCGCATGGCGGTGGCGATGGGCTCGGGCAGCCAGATCACCAAGGGCGTCGCGGACATCGTGCTCCTGCGCGACCAGTTCTCGATGCTGCCGCGCGCGGTGGCCGAGGGCAGGCGCATCGCGCGCAACATCCACCGGCTCGGCCGGCTCTACCTGACGAAGTCGGTGTACGCCGCGATCCTGATCACGCTCACCTCGGTGCTCGGCCTCACCTTCCCGTTCCTGCCGCGGCACCTGACCGTCGCCGCCTTCCTCACCATCGGCGCGCCCTCGTTCGTGCTCGCGCTGGCGCCGAGCGAGGGGCCGCTCTACCGCGGGCGCCTGCTGCGCGCGCTCGCCGCGTTCGCCGTGCCGGCGGGCGTGGGGATCGCGGCCGGGTCGATGCTCTCGTTCTTCTTCGTGGACTCGCTCTTCGGCGGCTCGATCGAGGAGGGGCGCACGGCGGCGACCACCACGCTGATCGTGCTCGGCCTGTGCTTCATCCTGCTGCTCGAGCGCGGCCCGGGCCGCGAGCACATCACGATCCAGAGCTACATGCTCGCGATGATCGCGGCGCTCGGGGCGCTGTTCGCGCTGATCCTGGCCTGGGAGCCCGTGCGCAACTTCTTCGAGCTCGAGGTGCTCACCGCGGGCCAGTGGTTCCTCGCGCTGCTCTCCGTCGCGATCGGGCTGCTCGTCGCCGCCGCGGCCTGGCGCCTGCCCTACGTCCAGCAGCTCGAGGCCCCGGAGGAGCCCTCGACGGGGGAGCATCCCGGGCCGACCCACACCCCCCGGCCGCAGCCATCCGTCGCCGCCGACGCGCCGACTGAAAGGATTATGCGGCCATGAGTACCCGCGAGCACCGGCGCACGAAGATCGTCTGCACCATCGGGCCCGCCACCCGCAGCGTCGAGAGGATGTGCGAGCTGATCGAGGCGGGCGCCGACGTCTTCCGGCTGAACTTCTCACACGGAAGCGAGGAGGAGCATGCCCAGACCGTGGCGTTCGCCCGCGAGGCGGCGAAGCGCACGGGCAAGGAGGTGGGCCTGCTCGGCGACCTCCCAGGGCCGAAGCTGCGCCTCGCCGAGATCGAGGGCGGGCTCGTGGAGCTCGACGAGGGCTCGCAGGTCACGATCACGACCGAGGAGGTGATGGGCACGGCCGAGGTCCTGCCCGTCACCTGGGAGGGCCTGCCGGAGGCGGTGAAGCCCGGCGGCGAGGTCTACCTCGCGGACGGCCGCATCCGCCTGACCGTCGAGGAGACGGACGCGACCCGGGTGCGCTGCCGCGTCGAGGTCGGCGGCCCGATCGCGTCCCACCAGGGCCTCAACCTGCCGGGCGCAGACGTGGGGCTGCCGTCGGCGGGGCGCGAGGACCTCGAGTGGGTCGACTTCGCCGTGCGGCAGGGGATCGACCTGCTCGCGGTGTCGTTCGTGCGCCGGGTCGAGGACCTCGAGCCCGTCGAGCGGCGGATCCGCACCAGCGGCTCCGACATCCCGGTGATCGCGAAGATCGAGAAGCCGCAGGCCGCCGAGAACGCCGAGAGCATCGCGCAGGCCGCGACCTCGGGGATCATGGTCGCGCGCGGCGACCTCGGCATCGAGCTGCCGCTCGCGCAGGTGCCGAACGTCCAGCGCCGCCTGCTCGCGATCGCGGGCAAGCACTCGCGCCCGTCGATCACGGCGACGCAGATGCTGGCCTCGATGGTGTCCTCGCCGCGGCCCACGCGCGCCGAGGTCTCCGACGTCGCCAACGCGATCTACCAGGGCACCGACGCCGTGATGCTCTCCGAGGAGACGGCCGTGGGCGAGTACCCGGTCGAGGCGGTGCAGGTGATGGACCAGATCGCACGGGCGACCGAGCCCGAGCTGCCCTACGGCGAGTGGGTCTTCACCCGCGCCGCGTCCGACAACGACGTGGCCGCGTCCGTCGCGCGCGCGGCGGTGGGCTCCACCTACACGCTGGGGCTCAAGGCGCTGGTCGTGCCGACGACGAGCGGCCGCACAGCGCGGCTCGTGTCCGCCCACCGGCCGAAGGTGCCGGTGGTCGCGGTCTCGCCGCGCATCGAGACGGTGCGCCGGCTCAACCTGCTCTTCGGTGTGCGCTGCGTCCACGCCGAGAACGCGACGAGCCTCACCGACCTGATCGACGACTGCGCCAAGCACGCGCTCGACACCGGCGTCGCGCAGTCCGGGGATCTGATCGGGATCACCGCCGGGCTGCCGGGCATGGAGCTCGGCACGAACCTCTTCGAGATCCACCGCGTCCCCTGACCCCGGGCGTGACGCGGACAGCGACGCGGGCCCTGGCGCCGCTGGCGCTGATGGCGCTGATCTTCTACCTGTCCGATCAGCCCACCGTCGGCCCCGAGCTGCCCGCGTGGACGCGCGTGGTCGCGCACTTCACCGAGTACTTCCTGCTCGCGTCGCTGTGGATCTGGGCGCTCGCGCCGAGCCAGGGCCGGCGCGCGATCGCGATCGCGGCGGCGATCTCGATCCTGTACGCGGTCAGCGACGAGTACCACCAGCGCTACGTCGAGGGCCGGGTCTCGGACGTCTTCGACGTGCTCACCGACACGGCGGGCGTGCTGGCCGCGTGCTGGCTCGCGCCGCGGATCGGGCGCGCGCGGCGCGGCGCCTACTGATCGAGCTGGTCGAAGGTGCAGGCGCGCGGGTCCTTGTCCTCGCGCCAGCGCACGATCTTCGAGCCGTGGCGGATGCGCCCGTCGGAGACGTGGTCGAAGGTGACCTCGATCACGAGCTCGGGGCGCAGGGCGACCCACTCCAGGTCGCGGTCGCCGGCCCAGCGGCTCGGGTCGGCCGAGCCGCGCTCGCCGGTCTCGTACGGGGTGAGCTTCGCGACCAGCTCGCGCTTCTCCTTGGCGCGCAGGCCCGAGGTGTGGCCGACGACCCGCAGCTCATCGCCGTCGTAGAGCCCGAGGATGAGCGAGCCGACCGTGCCCTCCTCCTTGCCGGGCCGCCAGCCGACCACCACGCAGTCGGCGGTGCGCAGGCGCTTGATCTTGACCATGCCCTTGCGCTCGCCGGGCCGGTAGGGCGCGTTCAGGTCCTTGGCGATCACGCCCTCCCCGTTCGCCAGCCAGGGCTCGGCGTCGGCGGGGTCGGGGCTGAACGGCGTGAGCTCGACCGAGCCGGGGTCCCCGAACCCCCCGACGAGCGCCTCGAGCGTGCGCCGGCGCTCGCGCAGCGGGGCGGCGAGCGCCTCGGCGTCACCCACCGCGAGCACGTCGAACGCGCGGAAGATTGCGGGGATCTCCTCGGCGAGCAGCTTGATCCGCGACTCGGCCGGGTGGATGCGGTTCTGGAGGGCGTCGAACTGCTCGCGCCCGTCCTCGCCGAGGATCACGAGCTCGCCGTCGAGGATGTAGCGGCCGGCCGGGAAGCGCAACTCGGGGAAGTAGCGGTGCAGCGGCTTGCCGCCCCGGCTCTGCAGGTAGAGCTCGCCGTCGTCGACGAACGCGATCGCGCGGAAGCCGTCCCACTTGGGCTCGTAGGCCCACTCCTCCCCCTCGGGCAGCGCCTTGCGCGAGAGCGCGAGCTGCGGCTTGATCGGCGGCTTGAGGGGGAGGCCCACGGGTGGATCGTAGGGGTACGGCGCCGCGAGCGGCCGCCGCGGCCGGGTTCAGGTGCCTGGCGACCGGCAGCTGGCTACCGCGCGAACGCGCGCGCCCGCACGC